>NZ_CBFHWH010000030.1:0-23744 GCF_965659035.1 Aequoribacter sp.
CATTGATTTGCGCTCGGCACCCATCATGATCTTGTCTTTGGCCAATTCAAATTGCTGCATGCCTACCTTGCGAACATTGGCACGCGCTGCGAATAACGCCGCCTCGTTCACCAAGTTGGCCAGATCAGCGCCCGAGAAGCCCGGCGTACCACGCGCAATTTTTGAGGGCTCGACATCCTCACCCAATGGCACTTTGCGCATGTGAACCTTAAGAATTTGTTCTCGCCCGCGAATGTCAGGCAATCCCACCACGACTTGGCGATCAAAGCGTCCGGGGCGCAAGAGTGCTGGGTCTAATACGTCGGGACGGTTGGTGGCAGCGATCACAATCACACCTTCGTGACCTTCGAATCCATCCATTTCTACCAGCAGCTGGTTCAAGGTTTGTTCCCGCTCGTCATTGCCGCCCCCTAACCCAGCGCCACGATGGCGACCCACAGCGTCGATCTCATCGATAAAAATAATACAGGGTGACTGCTTTTTGGCTTGATCAAACATGTCTCGTACACGCGACGCGCCGACACCCACGAACATTTCAACGAAGTCAGAACCCGAAATTGAAAAGAAGGGCACCTTTGCCTCACCGGCAATCGCTTTTGCAAGCAGCGTCTTACCGGTACCGGGCTGACCCGACATCAAGACACCGCGCGGAATGCGCCCGCCCAACTTCTGAAAACGAGACGGGTCGCGCAAGAACTCCACCAACTCTTGGACGTCTTCTTTGGCTTCATCGACGCCAGCTACGTCCGCGAAGGTCGTAGAAATTTGGTCTTCACCCAACATGCGGGCCTTGCTTTTACCAAAGCTCATTGGGCCGCCACGACCACCGCCACCACCCTGCATTTGGCGCATGAAAAACATGAATACTGCAATGATGATTAAGATCGGGAAGCTGGCTACCAGTAGCTGCATCCAAATGCTTTGCTGCTCTGGTTCTTTGCCCTCAACAATGACTTTATGCTGCAGCAAATCGTCCATCAATTTGGGGTCTTCGACCATTGGACGAATCGTCTCAAAGCGTGAACCGTCGTAACGCTCGGCATTAATGGTTAGCCCATCAATGAGCACCTGGCGCACTCGATCGTTCTGGATTTCGTTAATAAATTCAGAATAGCCAAGTCGCTCACTGGACTGCTGAGGATTAAAGTTATTGAAGACCGACATCAACACAGCGGCAATAACCAACCACAACAACAAATTTCTGGTTACATTGTTCAAAGCACTTCCTCACTTGCCGATTTCACTAACACGGCTTTCCTAGTCGAGCGGCAATCGCACACCCATGAATGACACTCAGTATAACGCCTTCGCAACTAATTGGCAGGGCGATCGGCGCCAAGTTTTACCAAGGTCAAAAGCATACAGCAACGTAAAAACGCATCGTTTTATACGTTCATTACATAGAGATGGGGGCGGGGGCGAAACAATTCAAGCGCCTCTGAAGCCTTTTGCAACAATGTAGACTTCTCTTGAACGCGGACGCGAGGCATCTGGCTTGCGAGTCAGAACCGTTTGATATTGCTCGCGCAAACTCCTGAATAATTCATCAAAGCCCTCGCCTTGAAATACCTTCGCGACAAACGCGCCTTTTGGCGCCAGTACGCGCGAGGCCATATCCACCGCCAACTCAACCAAGTACATCGCTCGCGGCTGATCCACCGCGGTCATACCACTCATATTGGGCGCCATGTCAGACATGACCAAGTCGACTGGCTCGTCGCCGATCGCCTCTAGCAAGGCGTCAAAGACTGTCTCTTCGGTGAAATCGCCTTGAATAAAATCAACGTCTTCAAGCGTGTCCATAGGTAATATATCGGTGGCAATAACGCGGCCTTTGACACCGACAATTCCAGCCGCCACTTGCGACCAACCACCGGGCGCCGAGCCCAAATCAACCACCATCATACCGGGCCTCAGTAGGCGATCCTTTTCATTTAACTCGATCAATTTGTAGCAGGCTCGCGAGCGATAACCTTCTTTTTGCGCTCGCTGCACATAGACGTCATCGCGGTGCTCTTTGAGCCACGCCTTACTGGAGGATTTCTTTTTTGCCATAGTACTGTGTAAACCGTATTATTCGAGCTCAGACCTGTGTATCATCCGCCGCCCTGAATGACAAACGAATCACCATGAAAAATATTGAAAAACGCCAATACCGCGCCATTGGCCACAAATTAAAGCCCATCGTGACGGTCGGCGGCTCTGGCTTAAGCGAAACCGTCATTGCTGAGGTCGATCGCGCTTTAAACGACCACGAGCTCATCAAAATCAAATGTGCTGGCATGGATCGTGATAGCAAGGCGGAAATCATCAGCGACTTGTGCGGAGAGCTTAACGCTGAAGCGGTGCAAGTCATCGGTAACACCGCCTTACTGCTGCGCCGGAGCAAAAAACCCAATCCAAAACTGTCAAACTTGATCCGCGCCGCTTTGGCCTAGTGCTCTCGATTTTGGTTAGGCTTCGTGCCTAACCTGATCAACTTCGTATTCGATATCGCCGCTTGGCGCTTTTACCACCACCACATCGCCTTCCTCTTTACCAATCAACGCGCGTGCGATCGGTGAACTCACTGAAATCAGGTTGCGCTTAACGTCCGCTTCGTCATCGCCCACGATACGGTATGTGACTTCTTGATCATTGGCCAAATTGATCAGATCGATCGTAGTACCAAAGATCACCTTACCTGTGTGTGGAATGGATGTGATGTCAATAACTTGCGCGTACGACAACTTGCCCTCGATTTCCATGATACGGCCTTCGGCAAAGCTTTGTTGCTCGCGTGCTGCATGATATTCGGCGTTTTCTTTCAAGTCGCCGTGCTCGCGAGCTTCAGCAATCGCAGCAATAATGCGCGGGCGCTCGACTTTACGCAAACGCTCGAGCTCTGCGCGCAAGGCCATCTCACCCGCCTTTGTCATAGGCACTTTATTCATGATCGCAAACCTCCGTGCAGGTCTTGCAGACGCCGCACTTGTTTATCATCTTCTTGCATCAGGGTCATACATACCGCTTCCGCACCCGCCAGAGTCGTCGTGTAGAACACCCGATGCGCCTCGGCGCTCGCCCGAATAGGAGCAGAATCTAAAATAGCACGTCGGCCTTCTGTGGTATTAATAATCAAAGAAGCTTGATCATTCTTCACAAAATCCACAATGTGCGGGCGGCCTTCGCTCACCTTGTTGACTCGCTCGACGCTGAGACCTGCTGCCTCTAGTGCATCGGCCGTGCCGCCCGTGGCGGCAATCTTGTACCCAATACTAGCGAGGTTTTGTGCGACTTTCACGGCACCGGGTTTATCGACGTCACGCACACTGATTAATACGGTACCTTCACGAGGCGCATTCCCGCCCGACGCCAGCTGCGCTTTCGCAAAAGCATCCGGGAAAGTGGCGCCAGTGCCCATTACCTCTCCGGTTGACTTCATTTCGGGGCCGAGGATGGGGTCAACACCGGGGAATTTATTAAAGGGTAATACGGCCTCTTTCACCGAGAAGTAGTTTGGAATAATTTCTTTAGTGAAGCCCTGTGACTCCAGACTCTGACCCGCCATGCAGCGCGCCGCTACTTTTGCCAACGACTCGCCAATACACTTCGATACAAACGGTACCGTCCGAGACGCGCGAGGGTTGACTTCAATGACATAAATCTCGTTATCTTGCCATGCAAGCTGCACATTCATGAGACCACAAACACCCAACTCTAGGGCCATTTGCTTCACCTGCTCGCGCATCTCGTCTTGCACGTCCATTGGCAAATTATAGGGTGGCAACGCGCACGCCGAGTCGCCAGAGTGCACACCCGCTTGCTCGATGTGTTGCATGATTGCGCCAATAACCACGGTTTTACCGTCGCTAACCGCATCGATGTCCACCTCGATAGCCGCACTTAAAAAACTATCCAGCAATACGGGCGAATCATCTGAAACCAACACAGCATTCTTCATGTATCGCAGTAGATCTTCTTCGCGGAAAACAATCTCCATAGCGCGACCACCCAGCACATAAGAAGGGCGCACCACCAAGGGATAACCAATACTCGCCGCAGCTTCAAGCGCCTCATCCACCGAACGCACCGTTGTATTGGCCGGCTGTTTCAGACCCAGCTTCTGAATCATGTGTTGGAAGCGCTCGCGGTCTTCAGCACGGTCAATCGCATCGGGTGTGGTGCCAATAATAGGAACACCTTTAGCCTCTAGTGCGCGCGCCAATTTAAGCGGAGTTTGACCACCAAACTGCACGATAACGCCCTCAGGCTTCTCAAGGTCGATAATCTCTAGTACGTCCTCAATCGTCACCGGCTCGAAGAACAAACGATCAGAGGTATCGTAATCGGTAGAAACCGTCTCAGGGTTGCAGTTGACCATAATGGTCTCGTAGCCATCTTCACGCATGGCCAGTGCCGCGTGTACACAGCAGTAATCGAACTCAATACCCTGACCAATGCGGTTGGGGCCACCACCTAACACCACAATCTTCCTGCGATTGGTTGGGCGAGCCTCACACTCTTCTTCGTAGGTCGAATATAAGTAAGCAGTCGCTGATGCAAATTCGGCGGCACAGGTATCCACCCGCTTGTACACGGGTCGAATATCTAAGGATTGACGGTAATCGCGGACCTCAGCTTCTGTTTTATTCAGCAAAACCGACAAACGCTTGTCAGCAAAACCCTTACGCTTTAAACGCCACATTTGTTTGTGGTCGATGTCGCTCAATGACACTGACTTTAGCGCATTCTCGGTTTTGATGATGTCTTCAATTTGCACCAAAAACCAAGGATCCACACCGCTCAGTTTGTAGACTTCCTCAACGCTCATTTCGGCGCGGAAAGCGTCACCGATATACCACAAACGATCAGGTCCAGGGTTAGTCAATTCATTAATCAGCTCATCGCGCGTATCCGGATTTGAAACATCCATTTTATGCTCAAATCCTGCAGATCCGACCTCTAAGCCACGCATTGCTTTTTGCATCGATTCTTGGAAGGTACGGCCAATCGCCATCACCTCGCCCACCGATTTCATCTGCGTAGTCAGGCGCGAGTTCGCGGTATCAAATTTCTCGAAGGCAAAACGCGGAATTTTGGTGACAACATAGTCAATCGCAGGCTCGAACGACGCCGGTGTTGCGCCGCCGGTGATGTCATTTTGCAGCTCGTCTAAGGTGTAGCCTATGGCAAGCTTCGCGGCGACTTTCGCAATTGGGAAGCCCGTCGCTTTTGATGCTAGGGCAGAAGACCTTGATACTCGGGGGTTCATTTCGATAATGACGAACCGACCCGTTTTTGGATCTTGACCAAACTGCACATTGGAGCCGCCGGTTTCGACACCAATTTCACGCAACACTGCCAAAGAAGCATCACGCATGATTTGCATTTCTTTATCGGTCAAGGTTTGCGCCGGAGCTACAGTAATACTGTCGCCTGTGTGCACACCCATGGCGTCGAAATTCTCGATCGAACACACGATAATGCAGTTGTCGTTTTTGTCACGAACCACTTCCATTTCGTACTCTTTCCAGCCAATCAGGCTTTCGTCGATCAGAAGCTCGTGTGTCGGCGACAGGTCGAATCCGCGAATACAAATTTCCTCGAATTCTTCACGGTTATAAGCAATCCCGCCACCCGATCCGCCCATCGTAAACGAAGGGCGAATAATGCAGGGTAGACCAATATCTTCGAGTATGGCGAAAGCGTGCTCCATCGAGCGCGCTGTTGCTGCGCGAGGCGTTTCCAGACCGATACGCTTCATGGCGTCGTCAAACAACTGCCGGTCTTCTGCTTTATCGATGGCCTCTTTAGTAGCACCGATCATTTCAACGCCGAACTTTTTCAATACACCGTGCTTATCCAAATCCAAGGCACAGTTCAATGCGGTTTGGCCACCCATCGTGGGTAGCAAGGCATCAGGACGTTCTGCTTCGATGATTTTAGACACCGTTTCCCACTCGATTGGCTCGATGTAGGTGGCATCAGCCATCGACGGATCGGTCATAATGGTTGCGGGATTGGAGTTCACCAAAATGACGCGGTAACCCTCTTCGCGCAGCGCTTTACACGCCTGAGCACCCGAGTAGTCAAATTCGCAAGCCTGACCGATAACAATCGGACCGGCACCCAAAATCAAGATACTGCTTATGTCGGTACGTTTTGGCATGTCAGCTTAGCCTTCCTGTCGCGCTGTCATCAGCTCAATAAAATGGTCAAATAATGGGGCGGCATCATGAGGGCCAGGGCTTGCCTCTGGGTGACCCTGAAAACTGAACGCCGCTTTATCTTTGCGATGGATGCCTTGGACTGAGCCGTCAAACAAGGACACGTGAGTCACCTCGAGACACTCGGGCATATTATTTTCGTCAATCGCAAAACCGTGGTTCTGACTGGTAATCATTACCGTCTTATCACGTAAGTCCTGGACGGGGTGGTTGGCACCATGGT
This sequence comes from Aequoribacter sp., assembly GCF_965659035.1. NCBI lineage: Bacteria > Pseudomonadati > Pseudomonadota > Gammaproteobacteria > Cellvibrionales > Halieaceae > Aequoribacter > Aequoribacter sp. Next base: position 6,433 of record NZ_CBFHWH010000030.1, read on the forward strand.
GGCCGAATTTCATTTTCAAGGTCTTAGCGCCGCTGGCAAGACCGAGCAATTGGTGGCCCAAGCAAATACCGAATACGGGGATATCGGTTTTTAGTATCTGCTGAATGGCTTCGATGGCATAAGTGCATGGCTCCGGGTCGCCGGGGCCGTTAGACAAAAACACCCCGTCGGGGTTCATCGCCAACACCTCAGCTGCTGGCGTCTTGGCCGGCACGACCGTCAAACGGCAGCCTCTGTCAACCAACATGCGTAAAATATTGCGTTTGGCACCGAAGTCGTAGGCTACCACGTGAAAGCGTTCATCTTGTAGTTCGCTAAAGCCTTGGTTCCATACCCAGCTGCCGTGTGTCCAAGCAAAGGTTTCTTGCGTGGTCACTTCTTGCGCCAGATCCATGCCTTTCAAGCCCGCAAAGGCTTTAGCCTGAGCCAATGCGGCTTCTTCATCGATGTTTTCACCCGCCATGATACAGCCCGCTAACGCGCCCTGTTCGCGCAGCACTTGCGTCAGCGCACGGGTGTCGATTTCAGCGATACCCAGAATATTGTGTCGCTTTAAATACGACGCCAAATCTTCTTCAGAACGGTAGTTACTGGCAAGTAGGGGTAAATCGCGAATGACCAGGCCCTGCGCCCACACCGCACTTGCTTCTTCATCCTCGCTGTTACAACCGGTGTTGCCGATGTGAGGGTAAGTTAAAGTGACAATCTGTTTGGCGTAAGACGGGTCGGTAAGGATCTCTTGGTATCCTGTCATCGCGGTATTAAAAACCACTTCCCCTACGACTGAACCTGTTGCTCCAATCGCTTCTCCTCGAAACACACGACCATTTTCAAGGGCGAGTATGGCTGGCGTGAACAAAGACACCTCCTGATTTAAACGCAAAAACTCGGTTATGCAGGCTCAAAAAAAGCGAGATCGGTAAAACCGGACCTCGCTTTTAACGACAATTGAACAAGGGACCGGAAGAGGCCTCAAGATGTTCTAATTGAATAATTTTTAGCTCGTACATTTAAGCGCGCATGATAGAGTAGCAGGTCAAAAATAACAAGGAGAACATCGTGTCAAACCCAATTATTGCCATTACCGGCGCGGGAAGCGGTATTGGTCGCGCGTTGGCGCAGCTTGCCAATCGCCGTGGCTATCGGCTCGCCCTTGCCGACATCAACCTAGCGGCGATAGAGGCACTGCGTTTAGAGCTCGGGTTGGATGCAACACACTGCTTAACAAACGAACTCGATGTCAGCGACTTCGAGGCAGTCAATGCCTGGCGCGATCAGATTCTGAGTGTCTTCGGCGGAGTTGATATCGTCATCAACAATGCTGGCATCGCCCTGATTGCCAACGCCGAAGTGCAATCTAATGCAGATATCGAGCGTATTATGGATGTTAATTTTTGGGGGGTCGTTTACGGGAGCAAAGCGTTCTTGCCACTCTTGCGTCAATCAAAAGACCCACACTTGGTCAATGTGTCATCAATTTTTGGCATCATGGCAGTCCCCTCGCAGTCCGCCTATAACGCCTCTAAATTTGCCGTCCGAGGCTATACCGAAGCCCTGCGTCAAGAAGTTGAAGAAGACGGCATCCACGTATGCTGCGTGCACCCGGGCGGCATTAAAACCAACATCGTGCAGTCTGCAACTATCTTAAATACCGACAGAAACCGCGAGCAGGCAATAGCAGATTTTGATACCATGGCGCCCACCACGCCAGCACAAGCAGCAGAAACCATTTTTAGAGCTATTGACCGCCGTCAAAACCGTTGTTTGATTGGTCGCGACGCAAAATGGATGAGTTTACTCACACGTTTATTCCCAGAGAGCTATCCACGCTGGCTACCCAAAAGGCCCGAGTAACTAGGTAACCGTAAATTATGTCGACATTGACCCTCCCCACTCGCCATCTTGCACTGTTAATTGCGAGCTTAATGGCGATTGGCATGGGCCAATCGATGACCTTCGCGATTCTTGCGCCGCTCGGGCGCGAAGTGAATATGACAGAGTTCTCGATTACTATTTTGATCGCGTGCTCCTCCTTAACGTTTGGATTTGCCTCACCCTACTGGGGGCGTTTAAGCGACCGTATAGGCCGCAAGCCGGTCATCATGATTGGCCTAGTCGGCTTTGTTTTCGGCACCAGCGCGTTTGCCACATCGTTCGTGCTGGGTTTAAACGGCATCCTGACGGGCGCATCTTTGTTTACCGCACTGCTAATCACCCGATGCTTACACGCCGGCATTATGTCAGCCACAGGGCCTAGCACTACCGCGTATGCCGCAGACCACACCACGCCCGACAAGCGCACCAAAGCCATGGCGAAACTCGGCACCGCCTCCAGCATGGGCATGATACTGGGTCCTGCGTTCGCGGGTGCCACCGCAGCATTTGGGCTACTCGCACCACTTTATGCCGCCGCGTTCTTGACCTTAATTATGGCGGTAATGGTCTGGAAAATGATTCCCGTCACGCCGGTCGCAGATCGAATCCCTCGCAAACATTCGGTAAAACTCAAGTTTACCGATACACGCATCTGGCCCTTTATTGCCATTGCCATTGGCACATTCATGGGCTTTGCAGCTGTTCAGCAGACGATGGGCTTTTTCTTGCAGGATCAGCTTAACTTGACCGGCGTTCGAACCGCTCAATTGACCGGCATTACGATGCTGACCTCGGCGAGCTTTACCTTCTTGGTGCAAACTACCGTGATGCAGTGGGTCAACTGGCCGCCCGGACGATTTATTAAAGTTGGGCTCAGCTTTATTAGTATAGGTGCTTTAGTCATCGCCTCATCAAGCGAATTTGTGCTGATTGCCGCGGGCATGGGAGTTATGGGAATAGGGGTTGGGTGCACCATGCCATCGATTATCTCTGCAACCTCGCTAGCCGTAGAGCCACATGAACAGGGCGCCGCTGCAGGCATGATTTCGGGCTGCCCCGCTATTGGTTTTGGCATCGGGCCGGTTGGTGCTGGCTACCTATACCAATTTAACCCGCACTACCCCCACATCGCCGCTGCAATTTTTATTGCGATCTTGCTCGCCGGCGTCATCTATTCAAAACGGGTTTAAGCCCTGCCAAACGAAGGTATCGCGTGAGCAAGCGCTCACGCACTGCGCTATAAAACGATGTGAATTCTACTTAAAGCCGCGCGAATATCGGTTGGAATGGGACATGACTTTTGGTCTGCACGAGTCACAAACACATGGGTAAAAAATCCGCAGGCAGAAGCCTGGCTCGCGCCCTGCTCGAAGATCCCGATGCGATAACGAACCGAAGAATTACCGAGGTGCTCGACCGCAATGCCACCCTCTAACGACTGTGGATAAGCGACGGGTTCAAAGTAATCGCAGCCGGAGGATACAACAAAGGCAATCGTTTCACCCTGGTCAATATCCAGACCACCCTCAGCAATTAAATACTGATTGGCCACCGTATCAAAATAGCTGTAGTACACAACGTTATTTACGTGGCCGTAAATATCGTTATCTGACCAGCGGGTGGTTATGGGGTAAAAGACCGCAAAGTCCTCTCGTGAAGGTCTCATCGAGTCACTCCAGAGTAGGCTTCTTGGTAAATGGCCAGGGCATCATCATAATCCACATCGCGAGGATTATTAATCAACAACCTCTGCTGCAGCATGGCGTCTTTGGCTAAGGTGGGCAAAAAGTCTTCTGGAACATTTGCTTCCGCCAGCGTTGCCGGCAAACCAGAGTCCGCAATCAGCTGCTCGAGCACGGCGATAAACTGATCGCAACGAGACGCTTGGTCACCCTGTACGCCAGGAATGAAGCACTCGGCTAATTCAGCGTAAAGAGCCTCGGCCATTGGGCGGTTAAATCGCAACACTGCAGGCAACACTAGCGAGTTACTTAAACCGTGCGGAATATGAAAATGGCCACCCACCGGATAAGCTAGAGCATGTACCGCAGCCACTGGCGAGTTGGCAAAAGCTTGACCCGCTAGATGCGCCCCTAACAACATCGCTTGCCGCGCCTCTTTGTCCTGCCCATTGGCAAGCACCTTAGGCAGCGCCACCGCCATCATACGCAAGGATTCGCGTGCCAGCATGTCGCACATGGGGTTTTTCTTATGCTTGGAAGTGTAGGCCTCAATGGCATGAACCATAGCATCAATGCCGGTCATTGCCGTAATTTTTGGCGGCAAACCCAAAGTCAGGTCAACGTCGAGTAGAGCAATATCAGGCAATAATACGCCCGAGGAGATGCCGGCTTTAGTGGTTTCACCTGTGGTCAGAATAGCCACCGGCGTAACTTCCGACCCCGTACCGGCGGTGGTGGGCACTAAGACTAGAGGCAGGCGAGCTCCAGTCACCTGCTCTACACCGTACATTTCTTGGAGGGGCTGGGTGCTTCCCATCAACGCCGCAACGACTTTGGCGACGTCCATCGAGCTGCCACCACCTAAGCCTACGACACCATCGCAGCCACTACCTAGCATGACGGCTTCTTGCACCACGGACTCAGGCGGATCTTCTCGGACCTGGTCAAATACCACTACATCCATGCCGCTGGTGCGCACCGCCTCGATTAGAGGTGGCGCCAAACCAATTTGCATCAACCCTGGGTCGGTGACGAACAACGGCTTAGAAATACCCAAGTCTTGCAAATATTGGGCTAAGGCAGAAGCCGAACCCGCCTCGCAGATGATGCGAGGCGCAGTTCGAAATTGGAAGTTAGTGGTCACGATTAGTCCTCCGTGCGAAGGATGACCTTACCTCGGGCTCGACGCTCTGTCATGCAGTCGTAAGCCGCCTGATAGTCGCTTAAGGCAAAACTTTCGGTGACCTGCGGGTTGAGCACTTTGTTCTCGAACAAGTTCCACAACTCAGCAACGTTCTCGAGATGTACTTTAGGTTCCTCACCCACAAAACGACCCCAGAATACACCCATGATCGAACAACCTTTTAACAGAGCCAAGTTCAATGGGATTTTAGGGATTGGACCACTGGCGAAGCCAATGACCAAGTAACGACCATTCCAAGCCATATTACGGAGCGCAGGCTCGGCGTAATCGCCGCCCACTGGGTCATATACCACGTCAACACCTTTGCCACCGGTCATTTCTTTTAGCACGGTCTTCAGGTCTTCTTTACTGTAGTTAATGACTTCGTCGGCACCTAGCTGCTTGCAAAATTCCAACTTTTCGTCAGAGCTTGCCGCAGCAATCACTTTAGCACCCATCCACTTGCCTAACTCGATCGCGGTCGAACCCACGCCACCTGCTGCACCCATAACCAACAAGGTTTCTCCGGGCTGAAGATTAGCACGCTGCTTTAGCGCGTGATGCGAGGTAAAGTAAGTCATACTCACACCTGCAGCCTGCTCGTAGCTTAGGCCCGGAGGCATCGGGAAAACCGAGTGTGCTGGTGCTGCCACACGCGTTGCAAAACCACCGGTTTGAATCATGCCAATCACCGAATCACCCGGCTTAACGTGAGTTACGCCCTCGCCCACCGCCGCAACGACACCTGCGCACTCACCACCGGGAATAAACGGCATTTCGGGTTGAAACTGGTACTTACCTTGAATAATTAATACATCGGGGAAGTTCAAGCCCGCAGCTTTGATGTCGACGAGTACCTGACCAGGCCCGCACTCGGGATCGGGCCAGTTTTCTTCATACACCAATTTTTCTGCAGTACCTAACTCTTTACAGACAACCGCTTTCATGAGCTTCCCCTTTGCGATTAATAAACTTCGAACAGACCAGCAGCGCCCATACCGCCGCCGACACACATGGTAATGACAACGTACTTAACGCCGCGCCGCTTACCTTCGATTAACGCGTGACCGATCATACGCGAACCGCTCATGCCATAGGGATGACCAATCGAGATCGCGCCACCGCTGACGTTGAGTTTATCGTTGTCGATACCGAGCTTATCGCGGCAGTACAGCACCTGCACAGCGAACGCTTCGTTCAGTTCCCATAAACCGATATCGTCCATGGTCAAACCATGCGCTTTTAACAATTTGGGAATCGCAAAAATAGGGCCAATACCCATTTCGTCTGGCTCACAGCCAGCAACCGCTATGCCTCGGTAGGCACCCAAAGGCTCTAGACCACGCTGCTCGGCCAATTTGGAATCCATGATCACTTGTGCTGAGGAACCATCCGACAACTGCGACGCATTACCTGCGGTGATAGTGCCGCCTTCAATCACGGTGCGAAGATTAGAAAGGCCGTCTAATGTGGTAGCACGTACACCTTCGTCTGCTGTTACAGTACCTACCGCAGTGGATTGCTCACCCGTTTCTTTGTTCCACACGATACGCTCGCAGGTAACAGGCACTAATTCAGCGTCATAACGACCTTCTGCGTAAGCTTGGGCAGTGCGCTGCTGCGACTGAAAACCGTACTCGTCCATCGCATCGCGCGAAATGCCGTAGCGCTTTGCTACCACTTCAGCAGTTTGCAGCATGGGCATATGGATATTTGGAGCCATTTTCATTAACTCATCGTCAACCATGCGATGAAGGTTCATATGCTCGTTTTGCACCAACGAAATCGATTCTAAACCACCGCCTACAACCACCGACATACCGTCATCAATAATTTGCTTAGCGCCGGTCGCTACCGCCATAAGACCCGAAGAGCACTGACGATCAAGCGTCATGCCGCTGACGGTGACAGGCAACCCAGCGCGCAAGGCGATTTGACGAGCGACGTTAGTGCCGGTTGCACCCTGCTGCAGGGCAGAGCCCATGATCACATCGTCAACTTCGGCTGGATCAATACCGGCGCGGCGCACTGCTTCAGCCACCGAGGCCGCACCTAAACTTGCACCACCCAAGTTGTTATAACCACCACGATACGCTTTAGCGATCGGGGTACGTGCTGTACTTACAATTACTGCTTCTTTAGCCATGATTCTACTCCGCTGAGATGCCGTGGCCTGCAGCCGCCGCCATCACAAATTTAATGGTTTGTTCACCGCCCGCCTTCAATTCGCGAACAGTATTAAAGTCGTTAATTTGATCCCAATGTGCCGCAATTCCCTCGGGCGTTTGCTCTTCGGGTGGCAACCACATACCTTCGGTTTCCACAATTTTAGCCACTGCATAACCCCCCGCACCCGCCGATAAGATTGTGCGGTTTGGACCACCTTCAGAGACCATGTAAAGCACAGCTGGCGTTACCGTTTCTGGAGTCAATAGTTTGAAGGCGTCCTCTTGAATCAGGCCTTCCGTCATACGCGTCCCCGCAGTAGGGGCAAGCGCATTCACATGAATATTGTATTTCGCGCCTTCTAGCACCAGAGTGTTCATCATACCGATGACACCCATTTTGGCTGATCCGTAGTTGGCCTGTCCAAAGTTACCATACAACCCGCTGGAGCTGGTGGTGACAAGGATGCGGCCATAAGCCTGCTCGCGCATAATATCCCACACCGCTTTGGTGCAGTTGACACTGCCCATCAAGTGCACATCAACCACCAGTTTAAAGTCGTCTAGGGAGCCCTTCACAAAGCTTTTGTCGCGCAAAATACCTGCGTTGTTTACTAGAATATCGATGCGACCCCAACGCTCCATGGTTTCAGCAACCATTTTTTCGACTTGAGCGTAGTCGGCCACGTTAGCGCCGTTGGCCATCGCTTCACCGCCAGCGGCTTCGATTTCCGCAACGACGGCTTTTGCCGCGTCGCTTGAACCACCGCTGCCATCAACCGAACCACCTAGATCGTTTACTACTACTTTGGCGCCACGAGCCGCCAAGGCAATCGCGTGCGAACGGCCTAAACCGCCGCCGGCACCTGTCACAATAGCCACTTGGCCGTCATAACGAATTGTCATATTTCCTCCTTAAGGGGTACCAGGGCCGCTTACGCGGTCACCACCATACCCAACCATTCTGCGATTAAAGCGGGGGTTTCCTCACCTTCGATCTCAACACTTACGGCTTGCTTCGTTAAGAAACGGCCACCATCTTTGGCATCGATACTAACAATTTGGCTATGAGCGCGCACACGCTTGCCTGCACGCACCGGCGCCAAGAAGCGTATCTTGTCAAAACCGTAGTTAATGCCCATGACCACGCCTTCCGGAGCGATCGCATTTTCTTCACACATTTTGACCAACAGCGATAGCGTCAAGAAACCATGCGCAATGGTGCCACCAAACGGCGTCTGCGCGGCACGCTCTTCGTCAATGTGGATGTACTGAAAATCTTCCGTACAGTCAGCGAAGTGATTTATTCGCTCCTGCCTTACTTCGACCCACTGACCTGGCTCAAATTTATGGCCGACGTAATTCGGCAATTCTTCCTTTGGTACAACAATTATTGGCATTGTCATTCTCCTCTTTACGCCAATTTGGCGCATTGATTGATGTGGTAGCTATTATCGATCAACCGTCACGGAACGTGGCGCTCACCGAATCTTGCGCCGCATACTTTCGCAGCTCATGACGGCCCACCACCATACGGTGAACGGCATCTGGACCATCGGCCAAGCGCAGAGTACGCAAACCTTTGTACATGCCAGCCAATGGCGTATCTTGCGACACACCCAACCCGCCGTACATTTGAATGGCGTCGTCAACAATTTGAAGCACCGCGTTGGGAACAGTCGTTTTGATCATCGAAATCCAAACACGCGCTTCTTTCGCGTCGATGTTATCCATTAACCACGCCGTCTTGAGGGTCAGCAAGCGATTCATTTCAATGTTCATTCGAGCATTGGCAATGATATCGACGTTACCACCCAGTTTGGCCAAGGGCTTACCAAAGGCGGTGCGGGTGGTTGCGCGCTCGCACAACAATCTCAGCGCTTTCTCAGCAGCTCCTAATGCGCGCATGCAGTGGTGAATTCGACCCGGACCAAGACGACCTTGCGAGATCTCAAATCCTCGACCTTCACCTAGGATGATATTGTCTTTGGGTACACGTACATTATTAAAACGCAAGTGCATGTGACCGTGCGGCGCGTCGTCTTCCCCGAAGACTGTCATAGGACGCAAAATTTCTAACCCAGGCGTATCTTTTGGTACCAAAATTTGCGACTGCTGTTTGTGGGTCGGAGCGTCAGGGCTAGTCTTGACCATTACAATCATAATTTTGCAGCGTGGATCACCCGCACCCGAAATCCAGTGTTTCTCGCCGTTGATTACCCATTCGTCACCGTCCAAGACTGCGTTGGTCGAGATATTCGTTGCATCTGACGAAGCAACGCCAGGCTCGGTCATCGCGTAAGCAGAGCGGATCTCCCCGTTTAACAAGGGCTCTAACCACTGTGCTTTCTGCGCTTCGCTGCCGTATTTGTGCAGCACTTCCATGTTGCCCGTGTCAGGCGCGGCGCAGTTAAATACCTCGGCACCCAGCGGAGTTTTGCCCATCTCTTCAGCTAAATAGGCATATTCAACCGTGGTTAAACCATAACCGTGTTCGCCAGTTAAAAAGAAGTTCCACAAGCCCTGCTCACGCGCTTTGGCTTTCAGGGTCTCTAAAATTTCAGTCTGGCGCTCAGTAAACTCCCAGCGACTGCCAGTATCAACTTCCTTCCAGTATTCATCCTCCATTGGCTCGATTTCTTCAGCAATAAAGGTTTTTACGCTGTGCAATAGCGGTTCAAGTCTTTCGCTTATTCCTAAGTCCATGGTTTTCCCTCTTGTGTTATGCAGCGGACAACGTGGCGTTGTAATGCTGTTTTAATTCTCGTTTAAAAATTTTGCCGGTCGCAGTTCGAGGCAGACTTCCCTCATGCACCCAAACATAGGCTGGAATCTTGAAAGCGGCAAGGTGATCTTTCAAATAAGCCTGTAGGGACTGCAGGGGCTCTTTAAGTTCGCCGGACACGACCACCACCGCGCCCACTGCTTCACCTAACCGCTCATCAGGGACGCCAAAAACGGCTGCCTCTAACACCTGGGGATGCGAACAAATACCTGCTTCTACTTCAATGCAGCTAATATTCTCACCTCCGCGGATGATGATGTCCTTAATACGATCCACGATGCTTAAAAAGCCATTTTCGTCCAGCTTACCCAGGTCACCGGTGTGGAACCAGCCATCAACGAAGGCTGCCGCCGTCGCCTCGGGCTTGTTCCAATAGCCGACGGCGTTAGCCGGTGATTTCATGCAGACCTCACCGATCTCATCTGGTCCTAGGTGGTTTCCTGTAGAGTCGATAATTTTAAACTCAGTAACCGCAGGTACCGCGCGACCAGTACTGCTTGGATTGGCCAAATACAACACACCGCTATTAAAGGCTCCAAGAGCGTTGGTTTCAGTAAGACCGTAACCCAAACCTGGCGCTGTCTTCTTAAAGGTACCCGCAATTTTTTCGACCTGATCGGCGGGGCGCGCAGCGCCCCCAGCAAATACCTCTGCCAGCGTGGACAGATCTCGCGTTGTCGCTTGAGCCGCGCGCTGAAGCTCAGCCGACATGGTGGGCACACCTGTCATCCAGCTGACCTTTTCCAGCTCGATGAGGCGCATGGCCTCTTCGACATCCCACTTGTACATGATGATCAATTTTCGCCCCGGCAAAATTGACAGCATGAATGCAGAATGGCTCGCGGTGCAGTGAAATAGAGGAATGGTCAGCAAACCGACAGGTTGAGTTTTGCCTTGCGGCTCAGCAGGGGCCAATGCTTCGACTTGCTTTGAAGCAACGCCCATCAACAGCCAACTGTACAGGGCCGATAACACCCCGCGGTGGGTAGATAGAACCCCTTTTGGATGCCCTGTTGAGCCCGAGGTATACAATATAGTCGCATTGTCATCGATGTCTACGTCGGGTCTTTGCCAGATCAAGGACTGACCTTCACGCCCCCAATCCTGCACCGTTGGTGCGCCAATTAAAGCGGCTGCCGTTGGGTCTGTGGCAACAATATTCAGCGCGTACTTATCGATTAAAGGCTTCAGTCGTTCGATGCGTTCCGCATCGGCGATCACCCATTTGGCACCCGAATCATCGATGGCATAATCCAACTCATCGGTCGTCCACCAACCATTCATCGGGACCGCCACTGCACCCATAGCCACAGCCGCAATAAAGGCGATAATCCACTCTGGATTGTTGCGCGACACAATCGCAATGCGATCGCCCTTTTGCACGCCCTGCTCGTTTAACTTGGCAGCAAAACCCAGAGCCAGCTCTAGAGCCTCGGTGTACCCAATGCGCTGATCTAAGTAGACCAAAAATTCGGCGTCCCCATGCTTGCGCATAAACTCAAAGTATTCACCCAAATTATTGGGAATAGCAGCATAGACGGGATATTCATAGCCCCTCAACACAGCCCGCGTGACTTCAAAAGGGGCGCCCGGCTGGGTCAATGCGGCGACAGCCTCATCCAGTGGACGGATAATTTCCGTAACATCTGTTACTGCCATTCTAGAAACCGCCCTGCACTGCATAGCGATCTAGGTGGTAATGAAAATCACCCAGCGTATGCTCAAGTACACGAGCTCGCTTGATAAAGAAACCGATATTGTACTCGTCGGTCATACCAATACCACCGTGCATCTGGATACCTTCATTAGTGGCTCGCTGCGAAATTTGTGCAAGCTTGGCTTTGACCGCGCTGGCCAAGCCACTCAGGTCTTCACCCGCGTCGACGGCACGCAAACCCTTTAAAACAATCGCCTTGCAAAGCTCAAGCTCAGCAAACAGATCTGCTGCGCGATGCTGCAACCCCTGAAAGCTACCAATGACTTTCCCGAACTGCTTGCGCTCACGAAGATACCCCACCGTAAGTTCAAAAGCCTCTGTCGACACGCCTAACAACTCGGCGGCCAGGCCAATATTCATCATATCGAGTGCACGCTCTAAACCACCATTGTTCAGGCTGTCAGCATCCATTTGGGCTTCGGCAGTTAGGCATGTATCAATCACCACCGTACCGCTGGAAAGAGCGTCGACCATCGACTGATTCCGCACCGACACCTGGTCAGCGTTGATGATAAAGGCCTGGTATCCAGCAGTGTCTTTAGCCACAACAACGAAGGCATCTGCACTTATGGCGTCTAACACTTGACGCTTTTCGACCTTAACCGCAAAGCCATCGCCCTGCATCGAAACCGAGGTGGACAGACTATCGAGATCAAAGTGACTGCCTTCTTGAATCGCCAAAGACATGACAACCTCACCCGCGGCAATTTTTGGGAGCCATTCTTGCTTTTGCGCTTCGGTCCCAAACTGAGCAATCGCTGTAGCGGCCATTAAAACAGTGCTATTGAAGGGCGAGACCGTTAAATTTTTACCCATTTGCTCGATAATTAGACCCAAGCCAGTAAAACCGTAACCTAGACCACCGTGTGCTTCATCAATGGCGATACCGCACCAGCCCATCTCAGCAATTGACCCCCAAAGCGCTTTATCAAACCCGGCAGACGGAGGATTGTCGCGGTGCTTACGAAAAGCTTCAACATTCGCGGTCTCGGTCAAAAAGCCGGCGGCCGAATCACGCAACATGATTTCTTCTTCGTTAAGTACTAATGTCATATTGCCTCCTTATGCGTCTGGCAGACCAAGCACGCGCTTGGCGACAATGTTTAATTGAACTTCCGAGGTGCCACCTTCGATCGAGTTACCTTTAGAACGCAACCAAGCTCGAGCAATTTCTCCGTCGTTGTATTCTTCGCCGCTCCAGCCCAGTGCAGACTCACCCTCAACCGACAACAACAATTCGTTACGGCGCTTATTTAACTCAGTGCCGTAGTATTTGAAAATGGACGACGCGGGACCTAAGCCTTGGCCAGCTTTTGCCTCATCTTTGACTTTCTCCATCGTTGCAGCAAACGCCAGGGTATCTAACTGATACTGGGCGATTACAGAACGTAAGGTTCCTGCACGCAAACGGCCGGAGGCGTCTGTCCCCATATTTTCTGCAGCCCGCTGACCCAGCGTCTTTTTACCGCCTGCCGCACCGAAGCTTGAGATCATCTCGCGCTCGTGCGTTAACAGGTATTTCGCAATGGTCCAACCTTTCCCTTCTTCACCCACCAAGTTCTTTTTAAGAACCGGCACATCGTCAAAGAACGTCTCACAAAACGGCGATGAGCCGCTGATCAGCTTAATCGGCCGAGTGGTAACCCCCGGAGTCGCCATGTCGAACAGCACAAAACTAATACCTTCGTGCTTAGAGCCCGTGTTATCGGTTCGTACCAAACAGAAGATCCAATCCGCTTTGTTCGCATACGAAGTCCAGATTTTTTGGCCGTTTACAATGTAATGGTCCCCTTTATCTTCCGCCCGCGTCGCCAACGAAGCCAAGTCGGACCCAGCATTGGGCTCCGAATACCCTTGGCACCAGCGAATTTCACCGCGCACAATCGGCGGTAAATGCTCGAGCTTTTGCTCTTCATTACCGAATTTAAGCAAGGCGGGACCTAACATCGAAATGCCAAAACTATCCAGAGCTGGACGGGCACCGATACGCGCCATCTCTTCTCGGAGCACTTTGACTTCCTCTTTATTTAAGCCACCACCGCCATAGGCTTTTGGCCACTCAGGTACCGTCCAGCCACGCTCGGCCATTCGGTCACACCAAACCTTTTGGTCAGGATGCGACATTTCAGGGTTGCGCCCCCCGTTATAAATATCTTCAAAACTGCGAATAGGCACCCGCATCGACTCAGGGCAGTTTGCCTCTAGCCATGCTCGAGTCTCGGTGCGAAAGGTGTTCAGGTCGGACACAATAACCTCCGTAAGAACCTTGAATGAATAGTAGATGAATCATGCCAAAACAGATTTGAACATACAGTATGTTCTAAAGACTCTCAAGTATTTTTGTGCATGAGACCTTTAAGTGAATCGATTGCTTTCCCCGCCTCACTCAAGCGCTTAGTTTCAGCGCACTCCCCGCCTCTACCCAAGGTATGACACTAATTAAAACGGCGCCCTAAGGCGCCGACTTAAAAATAGCAATTGCGTCTTGAAGCCACCGGTCAGCGCACAGAAATAACCCCGCTATTTACGGTCGGTCATTCATGCCTTTTGGGACTTCGCGGCGTCGCTCATGCCCACATCAACAACGCTATGCCGACTCCTTAAAGAGTTCACGCCCAATTAGCATGCGCCGGATTTCGCTCGTACCCGCTCCGATTTCATAAAGCTTGGCGTCGCGCAAAAGGCGGCCAGTAGCGTATTCATTAATGTAGCCATTACCGCCCAAAAGCTGGATCGCATCTAAGGCCATTTGCGTTGCCTTTTCGGCTGTGTAGAGGATCACACCCGCAGCGTCTTTACGTGACTCTTCTCCACGATCCAGTGAATTTGCCACCGTATACAAGTAGGCGCGAGAAGTACTTAATGCCACATACATATCGGCAATTTTGCCCTGAATGAGCTGAAATTCGCCTATTGCTTGACCAAACTGCTTGCGCTCGTGAACGTAGGGCACAACGACATCCATGCAGGCCTGCATAATGCCGACCGGGCCGCCCGATAGTACCGCGCGCTCATAATCTAAACCCGACATTAACACCTGCACGCCTCGCCCGACCTGACCCAGTATATTGCTCTTTGGCACTTTGCAGTCTTCGAAGACCAGCTCGCAAGTATTGGAACCGCGCATCCCCAACTTATCGAGCTTTTGAGCGCGACTAAATCCAGGGGAATCACGCTCGACAATAAACGCCGTAATTCCCTTGGAGCCGGCCTCAGGGTCGGTTTTGGCGTAGATCACATAAACATTGGCGTCAGGCCCATTGGTAATCCACATTTTATTGCCATTCAATACGTAATGGTCCCCAGCATCATCGGCCCGCAAGGTCATACTGACAACGTCTGACCCCGCCCCGGGCTCCGACATTGCTAAGGCGCCGATGTGTTCACCGCTGCACAGCTTGGGTAAGTACGTCTGCTTTTGCTCTTCGCTGCCATTCTTACGAATTTGATTTACGCACAGGTTCGAGTGCGCCCCATACGAAAGACCCACTGAGGCAGAAGCCCGCGAGATTTCTTCCATCGCAATGCAGTGTGCCAAATAGCCCATACCTGAGCCACCGTACTGCTCTTCGACCGTGATGCCGAGCAAGCCTAAGTCACCCAACTTGCGCCACAAGTCCATGGGGAATTGATTAGTCGAGTCGATCTCGGCGGCACGCGGTGCAATTTCATTCGCGGCAAATTGAGCCACCATGTCGCGAAGGGCGTTTAGCTCTTCGCTCAAACCAAAATTAAGCGTCGGGTAATGAGACATATCGAATTCCTTATCGTAATAAGTCAGTGGAGGGCTAAAACTTAGGCTTTTTTGCTGCGGGCTTCAAAGGCCGCCAACTGCTCGGGTGTCGCCTCGGCTTGATGATTCGCCTTCCACTCGCTGTAAGGCATGCCGTAAACGCGTTCGCGTGCTGCCTCGTAGTCTAGGCTCTCGCCACGCTCTTCTGCCGCGCTGACGTACCACTTGGCCAAACAATTGCGGCAAAAATTCGCCAATATCATGAGGTCGATGTTTTGCACATCTTTATTATCGTCTAAATGTTTTAGGAGACGACGAAATACCGCGGCTTCGATTTCTGTAGTTTTATCCATGGTGATACTCCGGTATGAAACAGTCTCCAAGGATAGCCTATAAAAAGACCCAGCGCCCAGTCGCATATCGCCATCATTAGGCAATAAAAAAACCCCAGAGGCCTGCGCCGCTGGGGTTTGAGTATATTCCTAGATCAAAACTTTAGAAATGTCCGGAGATATTAATAAACCAACCTTTAGCATCGTAATCTAACGCCGTTAAGCGATCGTTAAACTCGGTAAAGTTGTAACCGCCACCAATCGAGAAGTTAGGGCTAAGCTGTACTTCTAAGCCTAACAAACCGCCTTGCTTCTCGTCGCCAATCTCATCGACTTCAAGCCAGCGATATTCGGCCAAGGCATCCAGCTTCCAGACCAAGTGATAGCGCGCTCTCAAGATACGTAAGTCTGTCGTAGCATCGATGAAGGCACCGCTGTCACGATCTAAGCGAATCGAGCTGCGTTTGTGGGCTATTTTACCACCCACTTTCAAGCTATCCGTCAGGGCATACAAGCCTTCAAACGAGTAGACCACGCCTTTTTCATCGGCGTACATGCCGCCGTTCTGGTTAATCGGATCCAAGTCATAAATGTAAGAGACCATCGCCAAGGCATTAAAGCGGTTTGTCTCGACTGGGCGATAAGCAAAGCCCAAGTCAAATTCACCAAAACGCGCAGCCTCAGCCAATACGCTGTCATCTTCAGTAACTGAGTAATCGGCTTTACCCACAACCACCCAGTTATCGCTGTAACGGACGTTCCAACGGTTAGTAGTCACCCACTGATCCAGCGACTGCCCAGCGTTACTCTCGTCGATACGATATTCAAAACGGTTAACCAACTGAATACCTTCGTTGCGATAGCGTGAGGTCGCGCTGTAGGCGGTACGCTCTTGCTCGACGCCATTGCGTTCGGTGGTACCGAACAAGACATCACCCTCCAAGGTCCATTTTTCAGTGAAGTCATAACTAATGCCGTAGCTCTCACCCTGTACATTACTGCGACCCGAACGATCAAATCGATGCTCCGAATACACATTCAAACGGTTATTCACTTGAGTACGCTGACCCAAAGTAATGCCCTCACGCGCGAAGCTACCTTGCTCGGTCACGTAGTTGAGGTAAGTGCTGCTGTTCTCGCGATGACGGTAACCCACACCAACACGCGCACCGTCGCTGTCTCCATCTGAGAAATACTCGGCATTTAAGTCGAGTTTTTCAGTGGCACGGTAGTTCACACCCATGCCCAGCATGTCTTCCATGTTGGAATCGCTGCTCGAATCCAGCACACTTTGTGCATTGATAAACACACTTAGGTCATCTGACATCCGGCGAGTCGCACGAACACCAAGAGTATCGCTGTCGGTTTCAAAGCCGGCACGCTCATCCGTGCGTGTCAGATATTGAACCGCCAGCGTGTTGTCGCTGTTAACGCGCCAATCCATTTGCAGGCCCAGCTCATCGTCCGACCGAGTTGAACCGTAATCGTTTTGCTCGGTTCTAAAACGCAGGTCGACGGCATCCGTGACACCCACGAAACCCTCAATACCTTGTGTGACTCTGTCCGCGCCACTGGTATTGCTAAACTGCATCGAGTTAAAGCCAGCATCTTGGTCGCGGAACCACAAACCAATGTAGCCGCGATCCATGCCAAAGTCCGATAAATCAACTCGCGCATTCACCGCCAAGGCATTGCCGCCGTTGGATGCCGCAGGGTTGGCGAGCGATTCAAAGTCCAAACCACCATTTAAAGACATAGCACTATCGATCGCTTGACGCGCATCGGTTTCGCTGGTTTCAACCGTCAGGTACGTTCCTTTCGTAGCTTTTAAGGTCAAATC
>NZ_CBFHWH010000031.1:0-1762 GCF_965659035.1 Aequoribacter sp.
AGCTGGTTGAGTATGCCAAAGCGTTAAAACTCGTTCGGGACAGCGGTGCAGGCGATTTAGCACCGTATCCAAACGGGATGTAAGACACAAAAACGGCACCATTCGGTGCCGTTTCGTTGCATTCTAGAATTTAGTTAGCGGCTCTCATCCGACGCTCACGCTCCACCAAAGCATCTGCAATTTTGAGCATATTTGCCTGACTGCCGGCTTTGCGCGTTGAAATGCGGTACTTACCGTTCACAACCAACTCGGGTGTACCGCTAATCGCGGCTTGTCGCATGACAGCCTCAGCTTTTGTTACCTGCGAACCCACGCCAAAAGATTTAAACGCTTTATTAAAGTCGTTCTCGGATACGCCTTGCGACTCGAAAAATCTCACGACCTGCGCCTCGGTAGACAAGGGGTTACGATCTACGTGCATCGCCTGAAAAATCGCCTTATGCATTGTATCGCCCAGACCTAAGGCCTCGATGGCGAAAAACACCTGAGCATGAAACTTCATGGTGCCATTCCAGATCGCTGGCGAAGGTTGAAAGTCCACATAATTTGCGAGGTTTTTCTTCCATGCGGTCAGCAAAGGTTCGAAGCTGTAGCAGTGGCCGCAGCCGTACCAGAAAAATTCACGCACCTCGATTTTATCCGGGTTGGCGGTGCGGAAGGGGGGAACCACTAGCTCGTAATGCTCACCCTCTTTATAGTTGTCTTCAATGGCGGGCGCTTGTGGCTTTGCTTCGGGCGCAATAGCGGTCGCTAGCGCACTCTTTGCTTCTTCCAGTTCTGTTTGTACCGTTGACTCGAATTTCTGGCTAACCTCTTGCGCTTCTTCTTTTATCTCAGCAGCGACCTGCTCAACAGATGTTTCAGTTTGAGCCGCAACAGCTTTCGAAGTATCGACTTCTGAAGATGTGGGAACTGACTGGGCCTGCATAGCTGACGGCTCCGCTACCGGCGCTGTCGGCGTGTCGTCTGACGCACAGGCCGCTAATACAATCGAGGCGAGCGCAATGCCGATGAGTTTCTGCAATTTCATAATGGACTCCTAGTAAAGTCTTCACGTTCTGAGCGGCATGATAACAATTTTTGGCAAAAAAAAGGCGGCTTGCATGCCGCCTTTTCACTTAACTTACTGCTTAGTCGGCAATTAAACCCGAAGCGTAGCTAGCCACCGCTTTGATTTGAGCATCCGATAAGCCGCGAGCGGTAGCGCGCATAATTTTCGTATCGCCGTCGTTTGTGCGGCCCGCGGGGTCATCGTAGCCCGTACGGTACATAGTCAGCTGTGCGGCGATGTAGTCGGCGTGCTGACCAGCCAATCGAGGATATCCCGCAGGCGCTAATCCTTTACCATTGGGCCCATGGCACGCGATACATGCGGCAACACCCGTGTCAGCGTTACCACCGTTATAGATCTTTTTACCAAGCTCGACGAGCGCTGGATCCGCTTTTGCACCAGTTATCGCTTGAGATGCATAGAAAGCGGCCATATCGGCCAGATCTTGGTCTGATTTACCGTTCAGCATTCCCGTCATTTGGACGATGTTGCGATTGCCGTCACGAACGTCGACCAACTGCTTGTATAAATATTTAGCGCCTTGGCCGGCGAGCTTCGGAAAGTTAGGCGCTGCGCTATTACCGTCCTGACCATGACAGGCGGAGCACATCATTAGCTGCGCCTTCCCACGAGAAGCATCGCCCTCTGGCATCACAGTTGCCGCGTTTGCGGAGGCACTGACCAACAGAATGGCAGCTAAAACTAAATTTT
>NZ_CBFHWH010000031.1:1862-13408 GCF_965659035.1 Aequoribacter sp.
AGCATCGCCCTCTGGCATCACAGTTGCCGCGTTTGCGGAGGCACTGACCAACAGAATGGCAGCTAAAACTAAATTTTTCATAGTGATCTCGTTACTACTATCGTGTGTTTATTGCGGTGAAGCCATGTAGGTAATAAGAGCGGCGTACTGCTCATCAGTACACGTCATACACATTCCCTTGGGGGGCATCGCGCCTTTACCATTTTTGACCGACGCTACCAGGGCGTCCATTCCGTTTGCAAGTCGAGCTTCCCAAGCGGCGACATCCCCGGCTTTAGGCATATTAGGCATGTTAGCAGCGTGACAAAAAACGCAGCTTTTACCGTAAATCTCTTTTACTGCAGCCGTGTCAACTTCTGCGTTCGCAAAACCAGCAGCCAAAAACGACAGTACCAAGAGTATCTTTTTCATACTGCGACCTCCAGATCGTAGATTAAATACTGAACTCATCCTGCAGTGGAATCTTTTTGCTTAGATCGAGCCCCTTAAGCAAAGCTGTGGCATTATATACAAAAGTGCAATCACAACAAAGTTGAAAGGGCTTTATGGACATAAATATTGATCTAGTCGCACCTGAAAAGCCCCGCTACGAAAGCGCAGAGTTTTTGGCGAGCGCCGCGAAGTTTCACCAGTGCCCTGCCGATTTAGGGTGGGAGGTGGCGTTTGCCGGGCGTTCAAATGCAGGCAAATCCAGTGCGATCAACAGTCTGACGAAAAATAAGAAGCTTGCGAGAACGTCTAAAACCCCAGGGCGCACGCAGTTGCTAAACTTTTTCAGCTTAAGCGAACAACAGCGACTGGTGGATCTTCCCGGTTACGGTTTTGCGAAAGTCCCTGTGGCGATGAAGAAGGCGTGGACCGCACAATTAGAGACCTATCTACAGGAGCGCGCCTCGCTGAAAGGGCTGGTCTTATTAATGGATATTCGCCATCCTTTACAGCCTTTTGACGAGCAGTTGATTAACTGGGCATTATCGGCAGACATGCCCTGTCATATCCTACTGACGAAGGCAGACAAGCTGAAACGTGGGCCTCAGCAATCAACCAAGCTCCAAGTAGAAAAGGCGCTAAAACCGCGCGGCGGCAAAATTACCGTACAGACGTTCTCGTCCTTAAAGCACCAGGGCCATGAAACCCTGATCGCAAAGCTGGACGAATGGCTTACCCAGGATTTGGCCTAGTGCGCCTCTTCCCAGTTATCACCAAGGCCCACTTCGACCAGTAAAGGTACTGCCAGCTGCGCTGCGGATTCCATAGCAGTAATGACACCAGCTCGCAGCGTATCGAGCTCGTGCTTGGGTACTTCAAAAACCAGTTCATCGTGAACCTGCATAATCATCTTGGATTCTAGGCTCGAATCACGTAAAAACTGATCAACCGCTAACATAGCCTTCTTGATGATGTCGGCCGCGCTGCCCTGCATGGGTGCGTTAATGGCAGTACGCTCGGCGGCTTGCACGCGCATTTTATTACGTGCATTGATTTCTGGCAGGTAAAGCCGGCGCCCGAAAATGGTCTCGACGTAACCCCTTTCATGCGCACCTTTACGGGTACGATCCATATAATCCAGTACGCCCGGGTAGCGTTGAAAATAGGTGTCGATATACGCCTGCGACTCGGCGCGCCCAATGTGCAACTGCTTAGCCAAACCAAAGGCCGACATGCCATAGATCAAACCAAAATTGATGGCTTTTGCACTGCGGCGCTGGTCAGTTGTGACGTCTTCAAGCGCCACACCAAACACCTCAGCCGCCGTCGCAGCGTGAACATCTAAACCCTCGTTAAATGCATTCAGCAACCCGGAGTCACCCGACAAATGCGCCATAATTCGAAGCTCAATCTGAGAGTAGTCTGCCGCCACAATCACGTGATTTTCGGGCGCGATAAAAGCTTTGCGTATGGCTCGGCCTTCAACGCTTCGAATAGGGATATTTTGAAGGTTAGGATCTGACGAGGATAGTCGCCCCGTGGCGGTAACTGCTTGATGATAGGATGTATGTATCCGCCCGGTACGCGCATTAATCAAGGTCGGTAACTTATCGGTATAGGTAGACTTTAGCTTCGCCAAACCCCGATATTCCAGCAAAACCTTCGGCAGCGGGTAGTCTAAAGCGAGCTCAACTAGCACTTCCTCACCTGTGGAAGGCGCCCCTTTAGGGGTTTTTTTAATAATCGGTAGCTTAAGCTCATCAAACAGGATTTCACCGAGTTGTTTTGTCGACCCTAAATTAAAAGGGCGACCCGCCAAATCGTGGGCCTCGGCTTCCAGCTCGATCAGTCTGGCACCGATAACAGAGCTCTGTTGCTGCAATATTTCACGTGATACCAAAGCGCCGTTGCGCTCGATGCTCTGCAGCACGGGCGCTAATGGAAGCTCAATGTCTGCGTAAATCGTGTTCAAAGACTCAGTGGCCTTGAGTTGTTTAGTGAGATATTCGTGGAGTTGCCAAGTAATATCGGCGTCTTCACACGCATAAGGCACCGCCTGCTCGAGACTGACTTGATTAAACGTTAACTGCTTTGCGCCTTTACCCGCGACCTCTTCAAACGATACGGTTTTACGGCTCAAGTAACGCTCGGCTAGGCTGTCCATATCATGACGACCACTGACCGAATCTAGAACATACGATTCCAGCATCGTGTCGCCGGCAAAGCCTCGCAATGCGATCCCGTAATTAGCTAATACGTGCATGTCGTATTTCAGGTGCTGTCCAATCTTTTGATATCGCGCGTCCTCAAGTAGGCCCTTAAGTTCGGACAAGACGTAATCACGTGACAGCTGGTCAGGAGCGCCGGGATAATCGTGTGCGACCGGTATATAGCAAGCGACCCCAGGCTCTGCACAAACACTCAGCCCAACGAGTTCAGCCTCCATATAATCTAAGCTATTAGTTTCGGTATCAAACGCGAATGTGCCCGCCTCCTTTAGCACCGAGATCCATTGTGCTAGAGCTTGCTCGGTAGTCACGCAATCGTATCGAGTTTGTGCGGGCGCTATCGGCGCGGGCTCTGCCCTTGTCACGGTTGCCTCAGAGTCGATTTCAGCGAGCCATGATCGAAATTCGAGCTCTTGATACCAATGAGACAGCGCCACCGTGTCGGGCTGATCGTTGCATAAATCTGTGGGCGCAAATCCCAACTCCACGTCAAGCTTTATGGTGGCCAAGGTATACGACATATAAGCAGCGTCGCGCTCTGCCTCGAGTTTGGCCGCTAACGATTTTGCGCCACGTATTGGCAAATCGACAACCCGATCTAGATTGGCGTAAATATCATCCAATCCCCCTAACCCCTGGATTAACCCGAGCGCCGTTTTCTCACCAACACCCGCAACACCCGGGATGTTGTCGACTTTATCGCCCATAAGCGCCAAGTAGTCGATCATCTTGTCGGGACCAAAACCGTATTTCTCCATCACTCCGGCAGGGTCTAGGCGCGTATCGCTCATAGTGTTTACGAGCGTCACATGCTGATCCACGAGCTGCGCCATATCTTTATCGCCGGTAGACACAATGACGTCCATGCCCTGTTCTGAGGCCTGCTTTGCCAACGTTCCGATGACATCATCTGCTTCAACGCCTGGCTCGCAAATGAGCGGATAACCCAGAGCTTTTACGATAGCGTGTAATGGCTCGATCTGAGTGCGCAATTCGTCTGGCATAGGAGGTCGCTGCGCCTTGTAATCAGGAAACATCTCATCGCGGAAAGTGGGCCCTTTCGCATCAAATACCACCACAATGGGGCTCGAGGCATAGTCTTGGTGCAAGCGTTTTAACATGCTCACGACGCCCTTGATCGCACCCGTTGGCTGACCCTTAGTGGTCGTCAAAGGCGGTAACGCGTGAAACGCTCGGTAAAGATACGAGGAGCCGTCCACTAAGACCAATGGGGCTAAATTTTGCAAGGTCGCTTCCTTTTCATCTAATCAAATCAGTCGTTCATTAAACCGCATCAACTTTGAATTTGCCACGTTTCAAACGTGAGGAACTCGCCAGACAAACCCCAAGTGTTACCTTATAAGGCTAATTGTGTACTAATCACATTCGTAAACGGTAAAAAAGGTGACAATAAAGCGAGCAAACCCTTTTAAAACCCAGAATTATCGCTATAATGCGCCTTGTGTTACCCAAGGTAACAAAATGGAGGAAAATGAGATGAAAGTAACAGACAAAGCGGTTTTAAGTGTTTTTGGTTTGATGCTAAGCGTAAGCGCACAGGCAAATATCCCGGCGCTGGCAATGGTAAGCACGGATGTCATGATCGAGAAAAGCGCAATCGGCCTAGACAAAAAGAAACACACGGCCGTTAAGGCGACCGACGTATCGTCTTCGCTCGAGCGCAAACTGCAAGCGCAACTAGACGCCAGCTTGGAGCAGCGCAATCAATCACTTGAGAAAAAGTAATTCGCGAATCTCGGCAGGGTTAAAAACCCTGCCTGTCCCAGTCTGCGACCATAGAGCGCAGTGTCAGTTTCATTTTTGGTAAATCAAGCGGTGCTTTAACGAAACCGTGATAGTCGCCTCGAGGGTTGATCAACACAATATTGGCGCTATGATCCATCTGATAGTTTTCCCCACCTCCCGGCACGCGCCGAAAAGGTGTATTGAGCTCCGTCGCAAATCGGTGAATATCTAAAAATTCGCCGGTGACGCCCAAAAAGTCGGGATTAAAAAAGGGGACATAGGAGGCGAGCTGCTCAACCGAATCTCGACCAGGATCGACGGTAACCATCACAACCTGGAACTGATCTTCAACCTCGGTACCCTCGATAAGCCGCATAAACTCGTTCAACTCAACCATCGTGGTAGGGCAGATATCAGGGCAGAACGTGAACCCGAAAAAAACCAGGGTCCACTGCCCCGTCACGGACTCTCGCGTAAATGGAGCGCCGGTATGATCTACCAACGAAAAATCGGTGACTTGGCGCGGCTGCTGAAATACCATCGTCCCGTTGGCTTGCATCTCTGCGGGAGACAGAATGGTGGGTTGGAAGATACGCAACACGAAGCCCACCACAATAAACACGATGAAGGCTAATACGATGATGACCGTTTTCTTTATTCCGGATGCCTGAGCTGCCGTTGTCATATCAACCTCACAAAGTCGCTGTCGGGTAGATATAGTGGTCTACCAACATCACGACAAACAGTAATAACAAATACAAAATCGAATATTTAAATGTCTGGATAGGCGCATCTTCTCGCCAATGAAAAATCATGGCCAGCGCCCAGTACAAAAAGACCAAACCCAAAATGACCGCACCTGCCAGATAAATCGGCCCACTCAAGCGCGTGACAAAGGGTAAAACCGTAATAATAAACATGACAATGGTGTAGAGAAGAATGTGTAAGCGAGTGAACGCATCGCCATGTGTCACAGGTAGCATAGGAATATCAACTAGGGCATATTCTTCTTTGCGGTGAATAGCTAAAGCCCAAAAGTGGGGAGGTGTCCACGCAAAAATAATCAAGGCCAGCAACAATCCATGACCGTGAACTTCGCCCGTAACAGCCGTCCAACCAAGTAGAGGCGGTGCTGCTCCAGCTAGACCACCTATCACGATATTTTGTGGCGTCGCGCGCTTTAAAAACATGGTGTAAATGAAGGCGTATCCGACTAGCGAGGCCAAAGTGAGCCACGCCGTCAACGCATTTACCCATAACAATAGAATTGCCATCCCGATAGCACCCAGGGCGGCCGCGAAGATCACGGCTTGCGTGCTCGTAACCACGCCCGTGGCAACCGGTCGATTCGCTGTGCGCGCCATCTTCGTATCGATACGGTGGTCAATGACATGGTTCACCGCAGCAGCGGCTCCCGCGCACAGTGCGATACCCAGGTTACCGAGCACTAGGGGTTGCCAAGGTACCCAGCCATCGACCGCCATAAACATTCCAATGACAGACGTTACAATCATTAGCGCCACGACGTTCGGTTTAGTGAGCGTGTAGAAATCTTTAAACCTTGGGCGGGTCGCCACTGTGGCTGAGCTAGTGGCCATTTTAATCACCTGAGTTCTTCAACAAAAATTTTAGATCGGAGGTTACATCTTTGTAGTGCGTGCCAAGATCAAAAGACATCATCATCCAGCCTGCAGGATCTGCCAGAAACCACGTCCCAGCGCTAATGTCACCAAACAAGGCATCAAAAGAATCCGAGTTTAACACCAGTAAGGGCATGCCTTTATGTTGCACTTCAAGATAGGAACCTAAGTTCGCCGCGGTTGCAGACTCAATCTCGCCCTGGACCTGAGGTACGGGAGCATCCGCATCGACCGCTTCAGAGCTCACGAACACTCGACGGACGCGACCAAACTCCTTTCCTAGGCCCACATGAATTTGTCGCGTTGTGTATAGCGTGGAGACACATTGTGCGTCGCATTGCGCCGGTACGGGAATAACGAGAGTCCACTGATGTTTGTCGCTCAAGAACTTCGCTTTTGCACCAAACTGGTTTTCAAATGGCTGATCGACTAACAGGGTTGGTGGGTTCAATAAGGTGCCGTGATTTGAAGTACCCAACATATCGACAATATCGATATCGCCACGTGCAACAAAATACCACAGCCAAGTAGCGGCCAAAATCATGGTGACGGGCAAGCCAATTATACTCAGCAATACTATACGGTTACCTGTTAATCCCTGCTGTGACATATCAATCCTCGTTTTTACCACGAAGTAAGGCCCAGACGTTACTCGACCGATGAATAAATAGAAGAGCCAACACAAAGGCCATGCTGAACCATTGTATGGCATAGCCTATGTGCTTGGCATCGGAAATATTGACCACCGGCCAAGATGCATCAAATGCAGTGGGATCGTCAGATAATAAGCGCACTAGATGGGGAAACACCACCGAACCGCCCGTGACTAGGGTGCTTAGCGACTCTATATCGACCGATTGAATCACTACCAAAGGCGAGTTCGGATCTAAGGTGTCAGACTCTAGCAAATAAGGTTTCCCCGGAGGAACATAGATACGGCCCTCGATTGCTGTCACCGTTGGGCGCTGGGGTATCTGGGTGGATCGCTGTCGCGCGGGGTCTGCCGGCACCCAGCCTCGATTAACAAAGTAAACTTGGTCATTTTCAGCCCGAAATAACTGAACGACGTCATTGCCAAATCGCCCATTTTTGATTTGGTTATCCAACAAAAATACGCGCGGCATATACGCACCTGATAACCTGATTTTCCGACCTGACAGATCATCTGTGTCCAAGTCGATAAGTTGCGTTGGCGTTAGTGCGGGTGCAGCATCCTTCACAATAGCATTTGCTGCGAGAGCGCGTTTCTCATCTGCACGTCCTAGCTGCCAAAAACCTAGAGCCAAAAAAATAGGCAATGCTACTGCGACAAATAAGGTTAGTCGCCATTCGAAGTCAAAACGTAGTCTAGGCATCGCTTTAGCCCTGCAGTTCAGAAGCTGAGCGCATAGGTACAGAGTCCGCTATACTGGCAACCATATTCGTCAAGGGTACTCTTTATGCTCAAAATAATCATCGCGGTGCTAATGGTAGCGCTTGTGGCCAGTCTTGGCAGTGGATTTTACTTTTTGATGACAGATCAAGGAGATAAGAACAAACGAAGAACGTTCCACTCATTGGGTACGCGCCTCACGCTCGCGATTGCGCTCATTTGTGTCATTGTGTACGGCGTTGCATCAGGACAATTGGGTCACCGCAACCCGTGGGATGCTGGCCCGCAAGCGGGCCAGACAAAGTAACTGACTAAATGATGTAGACGAACAAAAACAGTCCAACCCACACGACATCAACAAAGTGCCAGTACCACGATGACGCTTCAAAGCCGAAATGGTCGTCGGCGCTGAAGTGACCTGCAACCACAGACCGGTAAAGCTGAATTGCCAACATGACGGTACCCATGACCACGTGAAAACCATGGAAACCCGTCAACATAAAGAAGGTAGAACCGTAAATACCTGAATTTAGGGTCAAACCATAGTGAGCATAGGCCTCGTAGTACTCTAAGATTTGCAAGCCAACGAATAACACACCAAGGCCGACAGTAATGCCGAGCCATAGGTTAAAACGCTTCTTGTTACCCGACAGCAGACCTTCGTGCGCGATATGAACGGTGGCGCTTGAGGTCAAGAGAACAATGGTGTTCCACATGGGAAGCCACAAGTACCAGGCGCTCACCTCTGAAAAGTCCATCGATTTTTCAGCGCTGGTAAAAGTGCCCATGTTGGCTATTAACTGATTACCAACGCCACCCACTGCTTCCTGGGGTGTCTGCATCATTGGCCAGCTGTACTCAAAACCTTCCCAGAGCAGGTGGTTCCAAGTTCCGCCTTCACCCTGACCAGCAAGCCATGGGCCGGCAAGCGTTCTTACGTAAAATAGCGCACCGAAGAACGCTGCGAAAAACATCACTTCAGAGAAGATGAACCAAAACATCCCGATAACGTACGATTTTTTGAGCTGCGCTGAGTTCATTCCCGCAATGTTTTCTTGTATTGCAGTTTTGAACCAGCTAAAAAGCACGGCGGCGAAAATACACAAGCCGACGTACATTGTGGTGTAAGAAGCTTCTCCATCACCGAACGTCGCTTGGTTCATCGCAGTCGCGGCACCAAAGGTGCTTAAAATCAAGCCAACAGTAGCGAGAACCGCCATTGCGCTCTTTTCGGGCACGTAATACTTCTCGTGCTGTGTTACTTGGTCACTCATTATGTTTCTCCCTGAAACCGAAACGCCCCACCCCCTGGGTAAGCGAATTACCGAGCCGCCACGCTTCCGTTAACGGCATCGGTTACATCAAAAATCGTATAAGACAAGGTGATTGTCTGTATGTCTTTGGGTAAATCTTGGTCAACGATGAACTGCAATGGCATTTCCGCGTTCATATTTGCTTCAAGCGGCTGCTGATTGAAGCAAAAGCACTCCGTCTTATGAAAATATTTAACGGCACGCGACGGCGATATACTGGGTATCGCCTGCGCAACCATATCCTTGGATAAAGGATTGCGAGCGTGAAACACCGTGTCGTTGACTGCACCGGGATGCACTTTCATCGCAGTAACCGCGGGACCAAACTCCCACGGCATACCCTCGTTGTTAGTCGCGACGAACTGGACCGTAATGGTTCGAGATTCGTCTACAGCTACGGGGACCGCCGTGTACTGAGTTCCATCCGTCTTTCCGTTAATACCCAGTGCATCGCACAACACGTTGTACAGAGGCACCATTACGACAAAAACGAACGCAAACATGGCAACCGCCACCACGGCTAACTTAGCCGAGGTGTCGATCGTAGGATTTTTGCTTACACGAATCATCGTAAAGTTGCCTCCGAATTAACGAATTGCTGGCGGTGTTTCAAAGGTGTGGTAAGGCGCTGGTGTTGCGACTGTCCACTCCAGACCCTCGGCACCGTCCCACACTTTTTCTTCGCTTGTTGGCTTACCCGCTACGATGGTCGCGATCACGTTGTACAAGAACATAATCTGTGACGCGCCGTAAATGAACGCACCAATACTCGACATCATATTAAAGTCAGCAAACTGAAGTGCATAATCGGGAATACGACGTGGCATACCCGCTAGACCCACGAAGTGCTGAGGGAAGAACGTGATGTTGAAGCCAATAAACGAGATCCAAAAATGCGTTTTACCCATGGTTTCGTTGTACATACGGCCACACCATTTGGGCAACCAGTAGTAAACCGCGGCAGTCATGCTGAATACCGCACCAGCCACCATCACATAGTGGAAGTGAGCCACCACAAAGTAGCTATCGTGGTACTGGAAGTCCGCAGGTGCAATTGAAAGCATCAAACCCGTGAAACCACCGATAGTGAATAGCACCAAGAAACCAATGCAGAACAGCATGGGGGTCTCAAACGTCATGGAGCCACGCCACATGGTGGTGATCCAGTTGAAGACCTTAACACCGGTTGGCACAGCAATCAGCATGGTGGCGTACATGAAGAACAACTCACCGGCAATCGGCATGCCAACGGTGTACATGTGGTGCGCCCATACGATGAACGATAGGAAAGCAATCGCAGCTGTGGCATAAACCATCGAAGCGTAACCGAACAAAGGCTTGCGAGAGAACGCAGGGATAATCTGCGACACCACACCAAAAGCCGGCAGGATGATGATGTACACTTCAGGGTGACCAAAGAACCAGAAGATGTGCTGGAACAAAACGGGATCGCCACCACCCGCTGCCGAGAAGAAGCTCGTGCCAAAGTGGATATCCATCAGCATCATAGTCACTGCACCCGCAAGCACAGGCATAACCGCAACCAACAAAAATGCAGTGATCAACCATGTCCAAACGAACAAAGGCATCTTCATGTAGGTCATGCCGGGCGCGCGCATGTTCATAATGGTGGCAATAATATTAATTGCACCCATGAT
Source organism: Aequoribacter sp. (assembly GCF_965659035.1). Classification (NCBI taxonomy): domain Bacteria; kingdom Pseudomonadati; phylum Pseudomonadota; class Gammaproteobacteria; order Cellvibrionales; family Halieaceae; genus Aequoribacter; species Aequoribacter sp. The sequence goes on from NZ_CBFHWH010000031.1 coordinate 12,249, forward strand.
AGAAGACAGACCCAACACGTGGATTGAGAAGATGAAGTAAGTCACTGATGGCGGCGCGTAGGTCGTTGACAATGGCGCATAGAACGTCCATCCAAACGCGGGCGCCCCCCCTTCCATGAACAAAGTGCTAGCCAGAATCAGGAATGCCGGTGGCAAAATCCAAAATGACCAGTTATTCATACGAGGCAAGGCCATATCTGGTGCACCGATCATCATCGGAATCATCCAGTTTGCCAAGCCAACAAAGGAAGGCATAATCGCCCCAAACACCATGATTAGACCGTGCAGGGTCGTCATCTGGTTGAAGAACGCAGGCTCGACCAACTGCATGCCGGGCTGAAATAGCTCGGCACGAATGATCATGGCGAAGGCGCCACCCAAAATAAACATCGCAAATGAGAACCACAGGTACATGGTTCCAATATCTTTATGGTTGGTGGTAAATAGCCACCGAGAGAGCCCTTTAGCTGGGCCGTGATGATGATCTCCCATTTGAGTAACCTCTCCGCTTAGCCTTTCTTGTGATTGAATACATCGATGGGCTGAACCATATCGCCCATATTATTTCCGAATGCGTTGCGCTGATAGGTGATAACTGCCGCCATATCAACGTCGTTCATCTGGCCACCAAAGGCCTGCATGGCTGTTCCGGGAACACCGTTCACACCAATATCGAGATGCTTGGTTAGGTCGCCGGTTGCGATGCCGCTGCCAGCGATTGCATTACCCAAGCCGCCTTCGCCGTTCATGCCGTGACATGCAGCGCAGTAACCTTGGTAAACGTTCTTGCCTCGAGCGACCAGCTCATCCATCGTGAAAGTCTGTGCCATCAGCGCTTTGATTTCAGCTGCCTCGGCCTGCTTTTTCTCGAGCCATGCTGCGTAATCTTCTTTTGAGACCACGTTCACAACAACAGGCATAAAGCCATGGTCTTTGCCGCACAGCTCGGCACACTGACCGCGATAAATGCCAATCTCTTCCGCTTTTGTCCATGTTTCGTTGACGAAACCGGGGATCGCGTCGCGCTTCACAGCAAGCTCGGGCACCCACCAAGAGTGGATTACATCGTTGGCAGTGACAAGAAAGCGGACTTTAGTATCGACTGGGATTACAACGGGTTCGTCAACTTCGAGCAAGTAGTGCTCACCCTTCTCATCCGT
>NZ_CBFHWH010000031.1:13505-22416 GCF_965659035.1 Aequoribacter sp.
GTGTTGTAAATTTCGTCTTGAGGGGTACGCAGATTACTGAAGAACGAGACGTTTTCGCCGTTGTCATTCAAGTACTCGTACTTCCACTTCCACTGATAGCCTGTAATCAGGATGTCCATTTCCGCGTCTTCAGTGTCGTAGATATGGATCAGCGTTGAAGTGGCAGGTACGGCCATACCGATCAAGATTAGGAACGGTACCACCGTCCAGGCGATTTCAACCGTGGTGCTCTCATGAAAATTTGAAGCCTTGTGGCCGCGCGACTTGCGGTGGTAAATGATGGAATAAAACATTACCCCAAATACGACCACCCCGATCGCAACGCAAATCCATAAAATTGCGCTATGAAGGTCGTAAATTGCCTGCCCCGCACTTGTCACGCCTGGTGACATGTCCATTTGATTGACCTTTGACCCCGAGGCCAAAGCTCCGCCGCTCAGCGCGGTGGCAATCAAGGCGGCGGCGTATCCTACTTTTGCGCGCAGTCGCTCAATTATGAAACCCATTCTGCTGTGTCTCCGTAAATTAATTTTGTTTGGCGTTGACCCCGCTCCCCATTACGACACCTGAAGCGCCTCGCGACATCAAACACGGTACACGACCACAGCCTGTGGAAACTGATAGATCGCGCAGCGCCGAGATTATAGACGATGTTTCAACGAAAAACACTAAGAGCCTGATTCAGATCAACTTTTTTGCCGAGTCACGAGTGAGCCGCCAAATCCCTATATGTAGATAGATACACAAGGGACGAACACCATATATCGTTGTTTAATGTATTAGAATGTTCCGACAGCAAGAAGCTTGTACAAATCGTGTTAAGAATCTTTTTTTGCACCAAGAGGGGGATCCATTAAGCGGACGGGTTCAGCCGGGGTTTCGGTACGACGCGACAGACCCCGGCTCACACGAGTCGGCAATTCTGAGGGGCCTGGGGCTTGGGGCCGCGCTTCTTGAAAACCGCAGTCTACGCATTCTCGTAAATCCGCGTCCATATCGACCACAATAGTATCCATTTTTGCACATCGTGGGCACACGGCTCCCGCTATAAAACGACGTCGACTCATAGTATCCTCCTGTTTTGTACAGTGTAGCGTTTCTGAAAGGTGTGAGGTATATGGCAGCAGTTCGAAAATTTAAACAGTGGACACCAAAGCTTGGTAAGCGAGTGTTTGTTGATAAAAGCGCTGTGGTCCTCGGGGACGTAGAGCTTGGCGATGACGTCAGTGTTTGGCCACAAGTATCAGTTCGCGGTGATATGCACCGAATTCGGATTGGCGCCAGGACCAGCGTACAAGACAACAGCGTGTTGCATATCACCCACGCCGGCCCCTTCAATCCCGACGGGTGGCCACTCATTATTGGTGAAGATGTGACTATTGGTCATAGCGTCACCTTACACGGCTGCACGATTGGTAATCGCGTACTCATTGGAATGGGTGCAATCGTGATGGACGGCGCTATCGTAGAAGACGAGGTCGTCGTGGCCGCCGGCGCATTGGTGACGCCCGGGAAAACGCTCGAAAGCGGCTACATGTATGCGGGTTCACCCGCCAAGCAAATTCGGCCCTTAAAACAAAAAGAGCGCGACTTTTTCACCTACAGCGCGGGCAATTACGTGCGCCTTAAAGATGAGCATATCGAGGAGTACGGCTGCGGTTACGATTGGTAGCCGCCTAAGCTGCCGCTAAAGAGCCCCGAAGATGATTAATCACGCTCGCAGTATCGGGCCGCTCTTGATGCCATATGTAAAAACTCTCCGCCGCCTGCTCGACCAGCATGCCCAGGCCATCAGAAACCGCCCACGCAGCGTTCTCTGCGGCCCAACGCATGAATGCGGTAGGCTCAGCGCCATACACCATGTCGTAGCAACAACAGCGGTCACCCAATAGAGAGTCGGGCAAGTCAGGCGTTTCGCCTTTTAGGCCTGCACTGGTGGCGTTGATGATCACGTCAAACGCCAGCTCAGCACTGAGATCCGTTAAATCTCTCGCCCACACCTTACCTAAGTCTGCAAATTCTTGCGCCAAGGTCTCTGCTTTGGTAAGTGTTCGATTTGCCACCACCAAACATTCAGGGCTCTCGCGGAGTAAAGGCTCCATGACACCGCGTGCGGCGCCACCTGCGCCCAGCAATAAAACCCGTGCGCCTCGCAAATTCCAACCGTGATTTGCGACCATGTCTCGTATTAAACCGATGCCGTCAGTGTTATCGCCATAAACGCCGTCGCCATCGGGTTTCAGTGTGTTGCAGGCCTTTGCTCTAACAGCTCTGGCGCTGTGGCGCGAAGCCAACTGGTAAGCCTGCTCTTTAAATGGCACGGTGACATTGAGCCCCGACCCACCCGCTTTAAAAAAATCGGTCACTGAGCGCTCGAAATCGTCCAGTTCAACGCGAATAGCCCGATACTGAAGTGATATCCCAGTTTGTTTCGCAAATTCTGCGTGGATAAACGGAGAGCGGCTTTGTTTGATCGGATTACCAAACACCGCATACTTTCGCTGATCAACCACCGTCCTCGTGTCATCGCTCATAGCTATACCCACTCTTTCGAGATCAAGTATTTAGACAATAAATCTGCTTCCGGTGACCCCGCGTCCGGTTCATACGCGTATTCCCATCGAACCAAAGGGGGTAAAGACATCAAAATAGACTCTGTGCGCCCATTAGATTGCAGCCCAAACAAAGTGCCGCGATCGAACACCAGATTAAATTCAACGTAACGCCCCCGACGGTAGAGCTGCCAATCTCGTTCGCGTTCACCGTAAGCTATATCGCGACGACGCTCGACAATGGGTCGATACGCTCGCATATAAGAATCACCGACCGAGCGCATAAAATCAAAACAACGCTCAAACCCACCTTCATTCAAATCATCATAAAACAAACCGCCAACACCGCGGGGCTCTTGCCTGTGGGGTAAGTAAAAGTAATCGTCGCACCAGCGCTTATATTTTGGGTACAACTCCTCACCAAAGGGCTCACACGCCGACTTTGCGGTTCTATGCCACTCAACACAATCTTCTTCAAACCCATAGTAAGGGGTCAAATCGTAACCGCCACCGAACCACCAAATAGGTTCCTCGCCCTCTTTTTCGGCCACAAACATTCGGACATTGGCATGCGAGGTCGGTACGTAGGGGTTTCTGGGATGAATAACCAAAGACACACCCATGGCCTGAAAGCTTCGACCCGCAAGTTCTGGTCGGTGGGCCGTGGCCGATCCGGGCATTGATGCACCTTGCACGTGCGAGAAATTAACACCGCCTTTTTCGATCAGCGCACCATCAGAGATCACCCTTGAGCGACCACCTCCTCCCTCGGGACGCTCCCACGCATCGGTCGCGAACTCAGCGCCATCGAGGTCACTTAATTCATTGCAAATCGCTTCTTGCAAGCTCAGTAGATAGTTCTTTACCGCCCGAATATCCATAGTATTGACCTATCACTCCCGAAGAGTTTCACCCGTTAGACCGTGCCGAATTACACTGGGCTTCTGTAAACCTTGGACCCGGCCGGGCATAATAAAATCCACTGACCGACCAAAATATTGCCTGACCTCCTGCGCCGTCATCGCCGGAGCCTGTCCTGCGGGGTTAGCTGACGTGGAGATAATGGCACCGCCAGCCGCTCGAGCCAAGTCACGAACCACAGCGTACGCACTCAAACGGCACGCGATAAAGTCAGATTCGCCAGTAACCCAGCTAGGCCACAAGTCATCGTGCGGCACTAACCAAGTATTTGGACCGGGCCAAGTAGCTTTAATGGTGTTTTTGCGGTCCTGAGGCAGAGTCCGTAATAGTGTGTCTGCCACACCCTCGTTCGCCAAGGCGACAATCAGCCCTTTTTGCCATGGTCGTTTTTTTAACGCCAGCAGACGCTCGACCGCTCCTTTGTTAAAGGGGTCGCACCCCAAACCCCACACACCTTCGGTAGGATAGGCAATGACCCCGCCACGCGCTAACACCGCTCGCGCTCGCAGGCAGTGAAACGGGTAACGCATCGTTTTAACCTTTGAGTTGAGCCTGTAACGCTGCGTTTTTGTCTTCGATTGCACGAGCATTATCTGCACGTTCTTCGCGCAAAGCCTCGGCCAATGCGGGGTCCGATACTGCAATGATTTGCGCCGCTAAATAGGCCGCATTTTTGGCGCCCGCTTTACCAATAGCAACTGTCGCCACCGGAATACCTGCTGGCATTTGCACGGTAGAGAGCAAGGCGTCTAAACCATCCAGAGACGCATTCATAGGCACACCAATTACGGGTTTTACCGTCGTCGCCGATACGGCGCCGGCCAAATGCGCGGCCATACCCGCTGCTGCGATAAAAGCTGCGCAGCCTCGTTTATCGGCGTCCTCAACAAAAGCCTTGGCAGCCGCTGGCGTACGGTGTGCCGAGGTAATTCGAACCTCAAAGGGAATACCGAATTTTTTCAGAACGTCGAAGCTGGCTTCCATAACGGGTAAATCGGAATCAGACCCCATAACGATCGCAACAAATGGTGCGCTCATAATCACTTTCCTCTGGTTGCTTATTGCAAAGATAGGGCGCGCATCTTAACAATGAAACCCAATAAGGTAAATTTAAAGTCGAACGTAGCCAAACCCCGACACCGTGATGCAGTTAGCCAACTCCAGTTCCAGCAAGTGTTCTTGCACCCAGGTAACAGGCTTTTTAACCCGCGCCGATAAATCGACACTGCTGACCGGAGTATCGCCCATTAAACGTAGTAGGCGCTTGCAATCGGGACTTAGATCTATAGTAAGAACGCTTTGATCTTCGGGCATCGACTGTAACTCGAGTCTTAAATCTGTTTTTGCCAACGCCAACCAAACATCTTGAAGATCTCGAATTACACCGGCGCCATCAACCACAAGATCCAAACACCCCATACCCTGGTGGTGTAACACCGACCACGGAAAAACCATGAGTTCTTTATTTTGGTCCAAGGCATGGCGGGCAGTTATCAAGGAGCCACTGTTACGCGCGGCTTCAACTACTATGACGATGCGTGACAGTCCGCTGACAATCCGATTACGCTTGGGAAACGTGTAATGAGCAGGGCCCGTGCCAACAGGGTGATCAGACAGCAAACAGCCGCGCTCAAGGATCTGCTGGGCCAATCGATGATGTCGCTTCGGGTAGACCTGATCAATACCGGTGCCTAGCACCGCAATAGTGTGTCCCGATTCCAAGGCGCCTATGTGCGCAAAAGCATCAATTCCAATCGCCATACCACTGGTAACGACTAAGCCATTAGCAGCGAGATCGCGGGCGTAGGTTTGCGCCAATTTCTGCGCTTGCGGAGATGCTTTGCGCGCACCCACCATCGCTATCTGCGGGGTATTCAAGTCCTGCCAAATCCCGCGCCGATACAATACGGGCGGGGGGTCGGGAATTTGCCGAAGCAGTATCGGATAGGCGGCATCACTCGGAATTAAGACCTGAACGTCAAGATCACGAAGCAAATCGACAACCTGCCGCTCCTCAGGGCGTAATCGTCCAGAGCAAATTCGCTGCAAGACGGCTTTGTAGACGATGCAGGACGCTCCGGTGTCCGATTCAAATGCAGCCCACTCTTGAGCTGAGCCGGCCAAAAGTGCAGAAACATTGCCAAAGTGCATGAAGGCAGCTGCGAGCGAAGGATCATTGCCGCGGGTGGCGCTGTGCAACAGCGCCATAACTTCCTGTTCTGAGAGGTCCATAGATCATCCTTGATCGACCGATGTAAAAGTTTTTTGTTACGGGGTTTTAACTTTATCCATGACAGACAAGGGTCGACTCGCTTTGAGTACGACCGCCAAACTGGACTTGTCGAACACTTCAAAGACCATGAGCAAGCCGGCGCGCACATCCGGCAAACGCACCATGTCACCCTCAAGTTCATCACGCACGCGCGCGCCAGTTTGATAAATGTGCAGCATGTGGCCCACTTCTAAGCCGTCGCGAGCACCTTTATTCAATATGACTGTGTTCAATGAACCTATTTGATTGACCCCGCCCTCAACGGCAATCATGTAGCCGTCGCTCACCTCAAATTCTGGAGCGCGAGGTTGATACGCCGCATCCAAAATTCGTTCCCGGAGCGGCAGTAAACGATCCCCTTGACGAATTTCTTCTTTTACCGTTTTAACTTCGAACTCGGTTAAATCCGAGCTGTCAGAAGAGCTCTCAAGTTTTTGGGCGGACCCAATTAAGCGCGCCTCAAAACCCAAGGCTTCGCCAGTGACGGGATCTTTGAACTGCTGACCTACGCGATAAACCCCATACATGGTGTCTTGCTTTGATTGGGTTTTAGCATGAATAGCCCCCCGAGCAACCACAACATCGCCAGGTGCACTTAATAAGTTCTGTTTGTTGGAGGCCAAGGTATAGGGGGCATTTTCGGCCTGTTCTTTGTCTAACACACGATTACGGCGCAAAAATGCACCTATCTCGTCTAGCCCGATTAATGGAATGGCTAGATCTAAGGGCGTGACGCGCATTCCAGGTTTGAGTTTTACCTCGCCACCGCGTGAAATACGTAACTGTGGTCTACCACCCTTAGGCACACGTAAACTGAGTACATCTCCTGGGTAGATCAAGTCTGGGTTATCGATGTGAGGATTGCCTGCCCACAATTCCTGCCAGCGCCAGGGCTCAGACAAGTACATATCGGCAATATCCCACAAAGTATCACCTGACTGGACACGGTATTCTGTCGGTGCCCCCGGATTTACCTCAAGCAAATCCTCAGCGTTGGCTGTGCTTGCGATAACTAAGGACATGAACAGAGCCCACCACAGACGACTGACTCGACACAACATAACTAGGCAACCTGTTATTTCAAACTTTTGGATATGACAGCATGATACTCTTTGTGGGCAAAATTCACAGCCCCTGAGCGATTTCGATGAAACGTTAACCTGCACTTAGCCATTGCGGTATAATGCGTGGTGAACTTAACGACTTTACGATTATGGCTTTACTGCAAATTCTAGAATTCCCCGATCCTCGCTTGCGCACCATCGCCAAACCTGTGGTAGAGGTGACAGACCAGCATCGCGCTCTTGTTAAAGATATGTTCGAAACCATGTACCAGGCGCCGGGCATTGGTCTTGCGGCAACACAGGTGAATGTGCATGAGCGCATCCTCGTGATCGACGTCAGCGAAGACAAATCAGAACCACGTGTATTTATTAACCCCGAAGTAGAGGTACTTGACCCAGAGCTGGGAGAATACGATGAGGGGTGCTTATCCGTTCCTGGCTTTTACGACACCGTATGCAGACCTCAGCGAATCAAGGTTCGAGCTCTCAACGAACAAGGTGAAGCCTACGAAGAAGAACTGGGTGGCTTGCTAGCAATTTGCTTGCAACACGAAATTGACCACTTGGACGGCAAGCTGTTCGTCGATTACCTGTCTCCCTTAAAACGCAATCGCATCCGAAGAAAGCTTGAAAAAGCTCACCGAGCAAAAGCCTAATGGCGGCGCAGACTCTTCGCGTAGGCTTTGCTGGAACGCCAGAATTTGCTGCCAAACACCTGCAAGCGCTATTGCAACATGGATTTGATATACCCCTCGTGCTCACGCAACCCGACCGACCCGCGGGGCGCGGCAAAAAGCTTATGCCAAGCCCAACAAAAATCGTGGCAGAAACTGCCAACATCCCGGTTTGGCAACCCACTAGCCTAAAAGATGACCATATCCAAAAAAACCTGGCAGACCAAAACCTAGATGTACTTGTTGTTGTTGCTTACGGCATGTTGTTGCCCCAAGCAGTGTTAGATACACCAAAGTATGGTTGTTTAAATGTACACGCATCTTTGCTCCCACGCTGGCGCGGCGCAGCACCGGTGCAACGAGCGGTTGAAGCAGGCGATAACGAGACTGGTGTTTGCATAATGCAAATGGAGGCGGGCTTGGACACGGGTCCTGTTCTTGCGGTGCAGACCTGCCCTATTACATCAACGACAACTTCAGGGTCTTTATTCAGCGAACTCGAAACACTCGGGGCAAAAACACTCATTACCACTCTCAAAGACCTAAAAAACCTGCAACGCCACGCTGAACCACAAGATCAGGAAAAATCTACTTACGCCCACAAAATTACCAAAGCTGAAGCCTTTATCGATTTTAGCCAATCAGCCCTTACCGTGGATCGCAAGATTCGGGCTTTTTACCCATTCCCGGGTGCTTTTACCAGTGCCAATGACGAGCGCCTAAGAATTCATGAAGCAGCTGTCATTGATGAGACAAGCCAATCAGAGCACCCCGCGGGAACCATTCTAGATGCCTGTGGGAAAGGCATTCAGGTGCAGTGCGGCGCAGGCATTTTAAACCTTACTCAAGTGCAACTGCCCGGCGGTAAGGCCTTAGCAGTGAGAGATGTGCTCAATAACAACAAGAATCCTTTCGTCGTAGGTGCGATACTTGGTAGACCTCTGGCATGAACCCCTCTATTGCAAGACTCAGCGCGATTCGAGCTGTAAGCCAAGTCCTGACAGGTCACGCGATTCGAGTCTCGGATTTTGATCAGGGTCTGGATCCTCAACAAAAAGCGTTTGCTCACCAACTAGCGCAGGGCACCATCAATGCGCTACCAAGACTCAGTGGGCTGCTGAACCAATTGCTGTCGAAACCCATCAAACCCAAAGAAGCCGAAGTTCACGCTATTTTGCTGACAGGCCTGTATCAAATTGAGTACATGCGGACCCCGGACCATGCGGCAGTCAACGAAAGCGTGAATCTGGCGAAAAAGCTTAAAAGAACATGGGCGATTAAACTCATCAACGGTTGTTTACGTCGCTTTCTTCGAGAGCAAGATACGCTCCGCGCAAATTTAACCACCGCGGCGGAAGCCGCTCATTCTGAGTGGATGTACCAAATGGTCGTCGCACAATGGCCAGAACGCGCAGCAGAGATTATTGA
>NZ_CBFHWH010000032.1:0-15368 GCF_965659035.1 Aequoribacter sp.
GTAATGCGCTGACGCGCACCGCCGATTGTGTAGCCTTGCTCGTAAAGCAAAGAGCGAATCTGGCGGATCAACACAACATCGGCATGCTGATAATATCGACGATTTCCGCGACGCTTTACGGGCGCGAGAGTCGGAAACTCTTGCTCCCAGTAGCGCAGCACGTGCGGCTTAACCAAGCACAAATCCGAGACTTCGCCGATCGTGAAATAGCGTTTGCTGGGGATGGGTGGCAATTCGCCGTTGTTACTCGGTTCCAGCATACTTCTCCACGCGTGCCTTCAATTTTTGCCCTGGCTTGAACGTCACCACCCGACGAGGAGAGATCGGTATCTCTTCACCTGTTTTTGGATTTCGTCCTGGACGCTCGCCTTTATCTCTCAATTCAAAATTACCAAAGCCCGATAGCTTTACCTGCTCGTTACTCTCTAAACTCGCGCGGATTTCCTCAAAGAACATCTCGACGATCTCTTTGGCTTCGCGCTTATTCAAGCCAAGCTCTTCAAACAACATATCGGCCATGTCAGATTTAGTTAAGGCTGCCATTCAGTTCTATGCTCTAACGCAGTTCGGCTTGGTAAGTTTCTTTCAATGATTCAACAACTTGCGCCATTGCGTCATTGACGTCGGAATCGCTTAGGGTGCGTGATTGATCACCCAAAGTCAAACCCATTGCGACACTTTTTTGACCCTCGGGTACACCCTGCCCTTGATAAATATCAAACACAAAAACCTCTTTACCCAACATGCCTAGCGCCGCTTTTGCGGAAGCCGTTAAGTCGCCCACTTTCACAGCTGCATCAACTACTACCGCCAAGTCACGGCGCACCTCAGGGAATTTTGAAACGGACGCAAATTGAGCGATATCAGCGCTCGATAAGACATCTCGATCCAATTCAGCAACATAAGCAGCTTGCGACAATCCCAATGTCTTTTGAGTCTGTGGATGAATCTTTCCGACGTAGCCTACGATCGCTCCATCCACCAACACGTCCGCAGTTTGGCCTGGATGCAGGCCTTGATGCTCGGCGGGCACATAGGTCGCGTGCCTAATACCCAATTGATTCAACAAGGCTTCTACCTCACCTTTCAGGTCGTAGAAGTCGACATTCCCTGATCGGTTACCCATTCGTTCCGATTCGGCTTTACCGCTCAGCAAAATGGCGACTTTAGCTTCTTGAGGATAATCCTCACCCGCAGTAAAGGTTAGACCTTGCTCGAAGATCCGCACGCGGCTTTGTTGACGATTAATATTGGTGATTGCTGTCGCAACCAGACTCGGAACCAGACTTGGACGCATAACCGATAAGTCTTCGCTGATTGGGTTCTTCAGCGTAACGCATTGGTTGAGGTCAGCAAACTGCTCAGCGAGTTTGGGGTCAACAAAGCTGTACGTGATGACTTCGCGCAAATCGCGCGACGCAAGATAACGACGAATCCGTGACGGCGACACCGCTTTTTCGGGACGCACGGGCATCTCAAGATTTGCCACAATCTTACTGACTGGAAGCTTGTTGTAGCCATAGACGCGAGCAACCTCCTCAACCAAATCGGCTTCGATACTGATATCAAAGCGCCAAGAGGGTACTGAGCAAGACCAACCGTTACTGATTTCGTTAACACCAAAACCCAATCCACTCAGAATGTGGCTGACTTCCGACTTTGGAATTTCAAGACCTAGCGCTCGACTCAGGCTCGCCTGCGATAGCGACACATCTCTGCGGTCAGGTAAATCGTTCTGCGAACGAGCTACCGTCACTGGTCCAGCGTGACCACCTGCAATTTCAACAATTAACTGCGTAGCGCGATCCAAAGCCAGTTCCGCCAATTCAAAATCAACACCGCGCTCGTAGCGGTGGGAGGCGTCTGTATGCATACCCTGCTTGCGGGCCTGACCAGCCAGCGCGCGCGGCGTAAAAAAGGCAGATTCTAGAACCACGGCGCGAGTCTCGCTGCTCACCGCACTTCGCTGGCCGCCCATGACGCCCGCAAAGGCAATAGGGCCAGCCTGATCAGTAATTAACAGTGCATCCTCAGGCAGACTGATCTCTTTACCGTCCAGCAAAGTCATAGACTCTTGTGGCTGAGCCATACGTACGACGATTGGACCACTCAGCTTGTTAGCATCAAAGGCATGCATTGGCTGGCCTAGCTCCAACATCACAAAATTAGTCACATCCACCAGAGGATCTTTAGAGCGTAACCCGCAGCGACGCAGTCGCTCCTGCAGCCACAAGGGTGATTCAAGACTGTTATCGACGCCCTCGATAATACGGGCTGCGTAAACGGGGCAGGCCTCAGTCGCTACCACTTCAACACCGATTTGAGTTGAAGCTTCGGTGCTGACCGATGCCCAGGTTGGTTTTTGCAGTTCGACACCGGTCAATACTGAGACTTCGCGAGCAATACCGCGAACACTTAAGCAATCGGCTCTGTTGGGCGTTAACCCAATTTCGATGCTGTTGTCGTCTAGGCCTAGGTAGTCGCGTAAATCAGTGCCTACCGGCGCGTCTTCGGGTAACTCCATTAAACCATCAGATGCTTCGGAGAGTTCTAACTCAGCCTCGGCACACAACATTCCAAAGGATTCGACACCGCGAAGCTTACTTTTTTTAATTTTAAAGTCGCCCGGTAAGACTGCACCCACCAGAGCCACCGGTGCTTTTAAGGAAACACGAGCGTTTGGCGCGCCGCACACAATTTGTAAGGGCTCGGGCTCACCTACATTCACCTTGCAAACACGCAGTTTATCGGCATCTGGATGTTGCTGCGCGTCGATGATCTCGCCAACAACTACCGATGAAAACGCACCGGCTACAGGCTCGATCGCATCCACCTCAAGGCCAGCCATCGTAATTTGATGCGCTAAATCTTCTGTGGCTAGGGTGTGAGGCACCCACTCTTTAAGCCACTGTTCACTAATTTTCATCGGGTATCTCCTTAGCGAAATTGGCTCAAAAAGCGCAAATCATTATCAAAAAATAGGCGCAAATCATTGACGCCGTAGCGCAACATAGTCAGGCGCTCTACCCCAAGACCAAAGGCAAAGCCTGAATAACGTTTGGTGTCGATATTTGACGATTCAAACACCGAAGGATGCACCATGCCGCAACCCATCACTTCTAACCAACCGGTTTGACTACATACTCGACAGCCCTCACCTTTACAGTGAACACACTGTATATCGACCTCTGCCGAGGGTTCAGTGAATGGAAAATACGAAGGCCGGAAACGCACCGCTAATTCTTGCTCAAAAAAGCGCTGCAAAAATACTTCAATCAAGCCCTTTAAGTCGGCAAAACTCGACTGCTCGTCGATCAACAAACCCTCTACCTGATGAAACATCGGTGTATGGGTTAAGTCAGAATCACAGCGGTACACGCGACCTGGGCAAATGACCCGCAAAGGGGGCTCTTGTGACTCCATCACACGAACTTGCACTGGGGATGTATGCGTTCGCAAAACGTGAGTGTCATCCACGTAAAAGGTATCGTGCATGGCACGCGCGGGATGATGATCAGGAATATTCAAAGCACCGAAGTTATGATAGTCATCTTCAATCTCGGGACCTTCCACCACCTCAAAGCCCATGGCACTGAATAGGGCTTCGATACGCTCAATAGTCACCGACACGGGATGCAATCCACCGCTACTTAAGCCTCGCGCAGGAGCTGTAACGTCGATAGACTCTGACGCAAGCTGAGCCTCTAAAGCCTCAGCTTCAAGAGCCGCTTTACGCTCGTTAATTAAAGCTTGCAGCTCGGCTTTGACTTCGTTTACCTTGGCGCCCGCAGCGGGTCGCTCTTCGGGTGCAAGCTGACTGAGACCTTTTAACACGGCGGTTAATGCGCCTTTTTTACCCAGGTAATCAACACGCAATTGCTCTAACTGCGGCAGCTCGCTTGCCCCACCAATTGCAGCAAGTGCTTCAGCTTGTATCTGCTTCAGTGCTTCCATTTAATTTTCATTCCCCGATTGCCACACCCAGCCGGTGAGGCAAACATTTAACGCAATAAAAAGGGGAAAGAGTCTGACCCTTTCCCCTCTCGTTGCCGCACACAGGCGGCACGGGCCCTGTGGGCGCTTAGGCTAAGGCAGACTTTGCTTGCTCAACCACAGCGGCAAAACCCGCTTTGTCATGCACGGCCAAATCGGCGAGTACACGACGATCCAAACCGATATTTGCTTTCTTCAAGCCGTTGATCAGCTGGCTGTAAGTCATACCATTGGCACGTGATTGTGCATTGATACGAGTAATCCACAAAGCGCGGAACTGACGCTTACGCTGACGACGGTCACGGTAGGCGTACTGACCTGCTTTGATAACAGCCTGTTTAGCAACACGGAAAATACGACTACGAGCGCCGTAGTAACCTTTTGCTTGCTTCAAGATTTTCTTGTGACGACGGTGTGCGGTCACACCTCTTTTTACACGTGGCATTGATTAATCCTCCTATGACCTAGTTAGCACGCAACATTTTATCCACTAGGGCTTTATCGGCCTTGTGGATCATGGACGTACCACGCAGCTGACGCTTACGCTTTGTGGTCATTTTGGTGAGGATGTGGCTTTTATAAGCGCTTTTACGCTTGTAACCACCCGCTGTTTTCTTGAACCGCTTAGCGGCACCACTGTGAATTTTTACCTTAGGCATATTGTGATCTCCACATTGCTCATACAAAGACAAGAGTTAGGGCATTCACGGGCCACTAACCCCGTTTCTTGGGCGCCAGCACCATAGTTAACTGACGACCTTCCATCTTGGGGAACTGTTCTACGCTTCCCCACTCGGCCAAATCTGCTTCGATACGACGAAGTAATTCGATACCGATTTCCTGGTGAGCCATTTCACGACCACGAAAACGTAGCGTTACCTTGGCTTTATCACCGTTTTCCAAAAAGCGCACCAGAGCTTTTAACTTGATCTGGTAATCGCCTATGTCCGTGCCCGGACGAAACTTCATTTCTTTGACTTGAGTACGCTTCTGTTTTTTACGCTGCGCCGCTTTCTGCTTCTTGGCTTCGAAAACGTGCTTCCCGTAATCCATGATCTTGCAGACCGCTGGATCAGAGTCGGCAATTTGAACCAAATCCAAAGTCGCCGCTTCGGCCGCTGCTAGAGCTTCCGCTAAGGTTACGATACCGACTTGCGAACCATCTGCCCCAATCAGTCGAACAGGGTCTGCCGTAATTTGATCGTTTGTGAGCGCTTTTTTCGACTTGCGCTTTTCGTTTTCGTTGTTAATCCTATTTCTCCAATGCAAAAAAACCGCGACTGCCCACGTCCTGCCGCAAATACTCGGCGAAGTCTGCAAGAGTCATCGTTCCGAGGTCTTTGCCGTCCCGTGTGCGCACGGCTACTGACTGCGTTTCCACCTCTTTATCGCCCACCACCAGCAAGTAAGGAATCTTAGCTAGAGTGCGCTCGCGGATTTTAAAGCCGATCTTCTCGTTTCTCAAGTCCGCAATAGCGCGAAAACCCGAGTTATTCAGGTAATCCACCACATTTTGTGCAAATTCACCCTGCTTGTCGGTAATATTCATCACCGCCACTTGCTCCGGCGCCAACCATGTCGGAAAACGCCCTTCAAAATGTTCGATCAAAATACCGATAAAACGCTCAAAGCTTCCCAAGATTGCCCGATGCAACATGACCGGTGTTTTACGCGCACCATCTTCGGCTACGTATTGGGCATCCAGACGTCCCGGCATCGAGAAGTCCACTTGAATGGTACCCAACTGCCAGACTCGACCAATACAGTCTTTCAGTGAAAATTCAATCTTTGGCCCGTAAAAGGCACCCTCGCCGGGCAGCAATTCCCAGGGAAGATTGTGCGCATCCAACGCATCAGCTAGCGCTTTTTCAGCACGATCCCAATCTTCTTCACTACCCACGCGCTTTTCAGGGCGTGTGGATAAGCGATAGATGACCTCGCTAAAACCAAAGTCTTCGTAGACCCCATGCAGAAAATCAATAAAGCGAGACACCTCAGGCTGAATTTGGTCTTCGGTGCAGAAAATATGTGCGTCGTCTTGGGTAAACCCTCGAACGCGCATAATACCGTGTAGCGAACCCGAAGGCTCATTGCGATGACAGCTTCCGAATTCGGCCAATCGCAAGGGCAAATCGCGGTACGATTTAAGTCCCTGATTAAATACCTGTACGTGACAGGGGCAGTTCATGGGTTTGACTGCGAACTCGCGGTCTTCAGCCTTCAACATGAACATATCGTCGCCAAACTTGTCGGCATGACCTGACTTATGCCATAAGGTCATGTCGACGACTTGCGGCGTCTTAATTTCTTTGTAGCCCTCTTGGCGCTGGCGATTGCGCATGTACTGCTCGATCACCTGATACACGGTCCAGCCTTTAGGGTGCCAGAACACCATGCCGGGTGCTTCTTCTTGGGTGTGAAACAAATCCAACTGCTTGCCGAGGCGGCGGTGGTCACGCTTCTCGGCCTCGGCAATACGGTTCAAGTACTGCTTAAGCTGTTTTTTGTTGGCCCAAGCGGTGCCGTACACGCGCTGCAGCATTTCATTTTTGGAATCGCCCCGCCAGTAAGCACCCGCAACCTTGGTCAATTTAAAGGCTTGCAGTTTGCCGGTCGATGGCACGTGAGGGCCGCGGCACAGGTCCATCCAAGGCCCCTGCTTGTAGACCGAAATAATCTCACCAGCCGGCAAATCTTCGATAATTTGGACCTTGTAGTTCTCGCCCATGTTGCGGAACTCTTCAATGGCGTGTTCGCGGCTTACTTCCAACCGTTCTACCGTAAGATCGCGCTCCGCAATCTCGGCCATACGCACTTCGATTTTTTCAAGATCTTCGGTCGTAAAACGGTGACCGGTAGCAAAGTCGTAGTAAAAGCCATCGTCAATGGTTGGCCCTATCGTCACCTGGGTACCGGGATACAACTCCTGCACCGCCATCGCCAGCAGGTGCGCAGTCGAGTGGCGAATAATTTCGATCCCGGCGTCATCTCGATCCGTAATAATCGCGAGCGACGCGTCGTTCTCAATCACGTAAGAGGTGTCGACTTCTTTGCCGTCGACAACACCAGCCAACGCGGCTTTGGCAAGGCCTGGACCGATCGCTAACGCAACGTCGTAAACAGAAGGGGGAGCATCAAAAGTCTTTTGATTGCCGTCGGGCAGAGTAATAACAGGCATAGTCTCTCTCGTCAGTGGTGACCCCTACTAAAGGCCACGTGGCGTTGCTGCGCTAAGCGCGGAAATTTAAAGCCGCGAAGTGTAGCAAAAAACGCCCACCTTGCCCAATTTATATCGGTCGGGTGGGCGAGGACGAGTGTTCAACGTAAATCAATATCCGCCCAGACAGGATTTGCCATAGCTACTTCAAAGTCTTTAAAAGTCCAAGGCCAGCTCGCGGGAATACCTGCCGCATTCAGGTACCAGCTGTTGCAACCCCCGGTATACCAAACGGTTTTGCGAGCAGCCTCTTCTCGCCGAGCCTCGTAGGTGATCATTCCCTCCGCCGTA
The DNA here is from genome assembly GCF_965659035.1 of Aequoribacter sp. Classification (NCBI taxonomy): domain Bacteria; kingdom Pseudomonadati; phylum Pseudomonadota; class Gammaproteobacteria; order Cellvibrionales; family Halieaceae; genus Aequoribacter; species Aequoribacter sp. Next base: position 7,502 of record NZ_CBFHWH010000032.1, read on the forward strand.
CAGCAGACCTCAGAGGCAGTACCCGACAATACAGGCTCCAGTAATTGCTCCACCCAGCCCCACTGATTCTCGGCAATCTCAACCAAAGAAAAATTACCCACAGGGCCATTGGGACCATTGAGCATGAAGAAGTTGGGAAAATCGGGCACCGATAGCGCCAAATACGCCTTGGGGTAATCGGCCCACAATGTATTCAAGCTCACACCATTTCGCCCTATCACATCCATAGGACGGACAAACCGGTCCGCTTGAAAACCCGTTGCGTATACAATAATGTCCAACTCATGAAGTTCACCGTCTTCGGTCTCGATACCGTTTTCCACAATACGCTTAATACCACTTCGCACTAGCCGAGTATTGGCGCGCTGAATCGCTTGGTAGTAATCGGGCGAGAAAATCAAGCGTTTACACATCGCCTTGTGGTCTGGTCGCAAGGATTCTTTTAACTCAGGGTCTTGAACTGACTGCTCCAAGTTCATTAGACACGCGCCCGCCATTTGCTGAGCCATTTCGGACTGATCGTCCAACAAAGCCTCGGTATAGGCATTTACGGCCGCGCTATAGCCCTCAAAGTCCATCGCCTCAGCTAAGACGTCAGGATCCTGGAACGATGCTATTTGCTCAGCGGAAAAGGGCGTGTTATCGACAGGCATAATCCATTGAGGTGTGCGGACAAAGTGCTCGAACTGAGCCACTTTACCGGCGAGAGCCGAGCAGATTTGCACCCCCGTTGACCCGCTACCAATGACTGCAATGCGTTTATCCTCGAGGGGGATTGAGTGATCCCAGCGCGAGCTATGAAACAGCGCACCTTTAAAATCCGAGACCCCTTCAATATTAGGCATACTCGGATGATGTAATACACCTGTCGCCGCGATAAGTATCTCGGCACTGTCCTTGCGGCCACTGGCGAACTCCAGCTCCCACTTACCTTCTCGGAACTCAGCCTTGATGCATTCTTCGCCAAAATGCGTCAGTGGATACACACCAAAACGCTCAGCCACACCCTCAAAATAGGACTGAATCTCAGGGCCAGGGGGCAAATAGCTCGACCAATTAGGGTTGCGCGCAAACGAATAGGTGTAATGATGCGAAGGGGTATCGCAAGTCAAACCAGGGTAAGTATTTTCGCGCCAAGTGCCACCCACTCGATCCGACTTTTCATAAACGACCACGTCAACATTGGGCGTCTCACGCAACTTAATCGCCGCCAATATTCCTGCCATACCGGCGCCCAATACGATTGCACGTTTTGTCTCATTCATTAGTCGACTTCCTGATTATTGTTTGACTCTAGGTTAGCGCCAACAACGCGCTTAACAGGTGACAAAAGACGCCAAATAGTGGTACTTTTTATGTCAAATAGTTCGCGGATGTCTGACAATCAAAGCCCAACTCCAACAATTTGAACCGCTCATTACACTGATACAGGCTGAACTCGCTCACATTGGTACAAACTTAGCGCGTCCAAGCATCCAAACGAGCCAGACTTTCTCGGAATGGTACTTAGAGGCGACACAGCGGCTCTCGCGACACTGCGCAAATAATTCTGTTCGGGCCATTTCCCGCAGAGAAGTTGAGTTAATGTGCCGCTGCGGCATGAGTGCCATCAACTTAAGGCACGCCATCGAAATCGTGGCTGACTACTGCGCTGCCCTGGAGCCTCGGGGAGGACAATTAAGACTCATCGAAACCAGCAAGTCTGCGCGCATCACACTAAACTCGCTGCGCACTGAGACCACAACAACCTCATTACTCGTGGATGTTATCGGTCTGTTTTCGTTCTATCAGCTATTTCAATGGCTCATTGGCGTGCCTATTCCCGTGCAGCAACTCTTGTTGGGTAAAGTACAACGCGAGCATACCCTTCCGTTCCTGGTTCTGTTCGGTGCACCGATGCTAACCACTCAAGAGGACTTTTCCTTCGACTTCCCGAGCCACTTCCTCGATATGCCAATGGTTCGCCGACCCAATGAATTCGAGGAATTTTTTAGGGTCCACCCCTGTGGTATTTTTGATCGCAGCCAAACACCACTGGGGCATCAAGTCGAATCGCTACTGGTGGCATCATATCAACTGGGGCAGCCGGCGCCGACCCAAGAAGACCTGGCCGCTACTTTTGGGCTGTCCCTGTCGACCTTTCGACGCAAATTAGAAAGTCACAACCAGGATTTCCTGAGTATTCGCAACCGTGCGAAGCTCACGGTGGCCAAAGACAAACTCGCCAACAGCCAAGCACCGATCAGCGAAATCAGCTCGTCTTTGGGCTTCAGTGACGCCAGCGCATTCAGACGATACTTCAAGCATATGACGAGTAGAACGCCCAGTGACTGGCGTCTGAACGTCAGCGCAAAAGGTCTATGAGGCCATAAAGGCGAACTGCTTGTACTCAGTAATTTGATCGCGAACCGCCGCCGCTTTCTCAAACTCAAGATTTTTGGCGTGTTCCATCATCTCGGTTTCTAACTGTTTGATCTTGCGGCTAAGCGCTGCGGGAGTCAGGCTTGCCATATCTTGTGCGTAAGCAGCCCGCACCTCAGCGACTTTGCGCTCGCCTTTGGCGTTGCGCTTGGTCGACATGCGCCGCGCCCCTTCCATGATGTCTTGCACAGACTTGGTAATGCCCACGGGTTTAATGCCGTGCTCTTCATTGTGTGCAAGCTGCTTGGTTCGGCGCCGATCCGTTTCTTCTATCGCCCGCTGCATCGAGCCTGTAACTTTGTCGGCATACAGAATGGCTCGACCTTGTAGATTGCGAGCCGCACGACCAATGGTCTGTATCAAAGACCGATCAGAACGCAAAAAGCCCTCTTTATCCGCGTCTAATATGGCCACCAGAGCGACCTCGGGCATGTCTAAACCTTCACGCAATAAGTTAATGCCAACCAAGACATCGAATTCACCTAACCGCAGGTCGCGGATGATCTCGACTCGCTCAACCGTGTCGATATCCGAGTGAAGATAACGCACTTTGATACCGTGCTCGGCCAGGTACTCAGTTAAATCCTCGGCCATCCGCTTCGTTAGCGTCGTCACCAGGACCCTTTGACCGGTCGCGATTACCGTATGGATCTCTTGCAGAAGATCGTCGACTTGAGTTGAGGCAGGCCGGATGTCGATCGTGGGGTCGACCAAACCCGTGGGACGCACGACCTGCTCGACCACTCGACCAGCGTGTTGTTCCTCGTAATTACCTGGAGTCGCCGATACGAAGATCGCCTGTGGCACCAAGCGCTCCCACTCTTCGAACTTCAGTGGCCTGTTATCCAACGCCGAAGGCAAACGAAACCCGTACTCCACCAAGGTCTCTTTTCGTGATCGGTCACCGCGATACATGCCGCCAATCTGTGGAATCGTCACGTGCGACTCATCGATAATGACCAAGGCGTTGTCCGGTAAGTATTCAAATAGCGTTGGCGGGGGGTCCCCCGGTCCACGTCCCGACAAATAGCGAGAATAGTTTTCTACGCCCTGGCAGTAGCCCAGTTCACGAATCATCTCGATGTCATAGCGTGTGCGTTGCTGCAAACGCTGCGCCTCAACCAACTTGTTCAGGTCATTGAGCTGTTTTAAGCGCTGCTCCAGCTCGATTTCAATTTCATCGATGGCTTTGAGCATGATGTCGCGCGAAGTCACGTAATGCGACTTGGGGAAAATCGTAATTCGCGGCACCTTGGCTTCTATGGCACCGGTTAAAGGGTCGAACAACACGATATTGTCGACCTCCTCATCAAACAGCTCGATGCGCACCGCTTCTTTTTCCGAATCCGCCGGAAAGATATCGATCACATCACCACGTACCCTGTACGTGCCGCGCGAGAAGGCAATATCGTTGCGGGTGTACTGCAATTCAGCCAACTGATGCAGAAGCTCGCGCTGATTGATAATTTCACCGCGGGACACATGCAGCACCATCTTGAAATAGGACTTGGGGTCACCCAGACCATAAATAGCCGAGACGGTGGCAACCACCAGGCAATCTTGGCGCTCCATCAGGGCCTTGGTGGCGGACAAGCGCATTTGCTCGATGTGATCATTCACCGAGGCATCTTTCTCAATAAAGGTATCAGATGAAGGCACATAGGCCTCTGGCTGGTAGTAATCGTAGTACGAAACGAAATACTCAACTGCGTTGTTGGGAAAAAACTCTTTAAACTCTCCGTACAGCTGCGCAGCCAAGGTTTTGTTGTGAGCCATAACAATCGTGGGACGCTGCAGGCGTTCGACCACATGCGCCATGGTAAAGGTCTTACCCGAACCCGTCACGCCCAACAGGGTCTGAGAAGCTAAGCCCGCCTGCACACCCTCCACGAGTTTTTCGATGGCTTGGGGCTGGTCGCCCGCAGGCTTGTATTTAGATTCGACTTTAAAGGGTTTGGCCACAGGTTCCTCGAGCTCGTTTATGCCCAGCACAACAACATGGGCAGCCGTCGAGTATAAAGGACTTTGCCCCAAACCGCAGTTGCGGATCACAGGAAATGATCCAATTAGAGTGCGTTTTGTTTGGGCTTACCGCGCAAATACAAACAGATAAAAAAATCCCCGAAATTTGCCTACTTTCCACGCCACTTAGGGGTTGACCAAGCCTTTAGGCCTATATATCATGCGCGCCTCAGTTGAGTTTCATTCCGCCTTAGCTCAGTTGGTAGAGCAAATGACTGTTAATCATTGGGTCGCTGGTTCGAGCCCAGCAGGCGGAGCCAAACAAAGAAGGGTCGTCCATTGGACGGCCCTTTTTTGTTTCAGCGCCACGTGCTGTGCTGGGCGAGAGGAGCCCAGTTGGGTGAGACCGGGATTTCGGCGAGCACCGCTCGACGCCGGTCGAACGCCCGAGCGATACCACGCGAGGGCTGGAGGGGCCCCAAACACACTCTTTAGCCCCCCCAGTAAAACACCCATCCTCTCAGCTTAGCTTTAGGACGGCTGCTTGGTGGTGCGTAGGTAGGGCAACTTAATATCAATCTCACCAAACTTCTCTTTAGCCGCCGCATCATCCAGCGACAAAGCTACAATCACATCTTGACCCTGAACCCAGTTCGCAGGCGTTGCAATAGGTACTCCATAGGTCGCTTGAAGTGCATCCAAAGCCCGCAATACTTCCGCAAAGTTACGGCCTACCGACATTGGGTAGCTCATCGACAACTGCAGCTTTTTATCAGGGCTAATAATAAAAACGACACGTACGCTCGCAGAGTCAGCCGCGGTGCGACCATCTGGCAGATAGGCGTTTGCGGGCAACATGTCCAAAGCCTTCGAGACCGCCAAAGACTCATCGGCAATGATAGGAAAGGTCGCAGGTGCCTCGGCATATTGCTCGATATCCGCTTTCCATTCTTTGTGCTCTTCTACGCCATCAACCGACAGGCCAATCACTTTGGTGTTGCGCTTTGCCCATTCATCTGCGAGCTGCGCTACTGCGCCAAATTCGGTGGTGCATACAGGTGTGAAATCTTTCGGGTGGCTGAATAAAATTGCCCAGCTATCGCCTATCCAGTCGTGCAACATGAACGTGCCTTGATCTGTTTCTAGCTCTAAATTGGGCATGACTTCGTTTATACGTATTCCCATGATAATTACCTCTTGAGTGAATCGCACAACGGCCAATCCATTGCACTGGTGTTAGTATGGACTCATAGAGCGTGCTTTTATATTAAATAAAACGAATATATTTGATCGATAAAACCGATGATAGGCGCGCTTGCAACTTAAATACCCACGATAAAACAGTGAACTATGAACTACCTCGCACACACCGCGATTAGTAAAGCGACTCCACTGTCGCTGATTGGCAATCTGCTAGGTGACTTCATGAAGGGGGTCGAGCTTCACACTCTCTACCCCGAAATACGAGAAGGGCTGGACAACCACCGCAAAGTCGACGCGTTAACCGACCAGCACCCAGGGGTTGTCAACCTGAAGCCATTATTCCAAGCACATACCCGCAGGTTTGCGGGGGTGGCCATCGATATCTATTTTGACTATCTGCTTTGCAAACACTGGGACAGCTTCTATGAGCTGCCCCTCGCCGACTTTATCAAGCAGACTTATGCATTGCTCGACAATTCCCGACACCTAGTGCCGAGCGAAACCATGCGATTTGCGCTCGGACGCATGACGACACAAGATTGGTTTAGTGCTTACCGCGATGAAGACATGATATTCAAAGTCATTGAACGCGCCGCCAGTCGGATCCGGTACCCGAATTCATTTACTGAATCAATTTTGGACATCCAGCAAAATCGCGAGTATCTCGAGCATGGGTTTCTGCGTCTTTACCCAGAACTGATGGGTCTCGCGGGTCAACCCCCGGGGCATCGTTTTATCTAATCCCAAGATGACGCTAAAACGACTTGCTGGCGAAGGCACAGCATCTCAACGGCAACAACTGAAACAGCTGAGAACCAATTCCGTCGCGATGTCTTGAATCTGCCAGCAAATCAGAGGGGTTTCTACCTAACGTTTGGTACCAACTCAACATTTGCTATAACGTGAACATGAAGTAATGGCGTGGAGACCCTCACCTGTGCAACGAACAATAAAAAAATCCCTCGCTTTTGCAGGCGCTTTAGCCCTAATAAATTCTGTTGCAACTTATGTGGCAGCCGACGAAGACGGTGTTGTTGCGAAAACGATGGCGAATGCAACAGGCTCTGGCTATTTTATGAGCTGGCGGGAGCACCGCATTGATGACGAGGGTATTAATGGCGGGGAACCTATTCGTGGCGGCGATGGTCTGGCAATGGCTGACTTTGATAAGGATGGGCAGCTCGATATTGTTTCAGTGCACGAGGACTCGCATCATCTGCGTATCGCATTTAACAAAGGCACTGCGGACACCTGGCTTAACATAACGATTGCACAAGGCGCAACGGTCGGCGCGATAGAGGACGTCGCCCTTGGCGACATCAATGGGGATGGCTGGATCGACATGGTGGTGGCTTGCGAAGATGCGCACCTTGCTTATTTTCAAAATCCAGGCCCACAAGCGCGCTCCCAACTTTGGCCGCACCTTATTCTGTCAGCCACTCAGAATCGAGGATCTTGGATTCAAACTGCTCTGGCCGACCTAAACGGCGACGGCCAACTGGAAATATTGGGTGCCAACAAGGGACATGCGGATGTCGTAGATGCTAAGGATACCCAAACAACAGACCGCACCACTTCCGCCTTCTACCTGCGGGGTGACCCGCTAAAAGACGAATCCTGGCAAGAGCAAATACTCTTCGCCGGTGGTGTTCCAAACCAGGCCATTCCGGTCGATATAGATAACGATGACGATATCGATGTGCTGGTAGCCAAACGTGTACAACACCAGATGTACATAATTGAAAACTTGGGTACTGACGATAATGGCCACATGCAACATCGCTCGATTCCAATTCAAATCCTAGCATCATTTGACACTCCCGAGCATTGGCAAGGGCGATCACAAGCGTTCAATGCAGAGTTTGCGGATATCGATAACGATGGCCGCTTAGACCTGATCACTAACGTACTAGAATTCGAGGGATCACGTCAGTGGAGCCACGCCGGACTTGGTTGGCTAAAACAGCCAGAAGACCTTACACAACCCTGGCTGTATACCAGAATCGGTAACACCTTGCCGGATTGGATTATCGGAGTAGGCATTGGGGATATCGATGGTGACGGCGACATTGACGCAATCACCGGAGGCTACTCAGGTCTTAACATCCTTAAAGGCGGCTACTCTGGTGACTCTCGCACGCAAGATGATCCGCGAGTAACGCGCAATTCTTCCGTCGCACGAATTGCATGGTTTGAGAACCCGGGAGATCTGAGCAAATCGTGGACCCGTCACGACGTGTCCCGGCGCGTTCGAGGCATGTACGACCAATACATTTCACAT
>NZ_CBFHWH010000032.1:15466-22109 GCF_965659035.1 Aequoribacter sp.
GGGCAACAGCGGTGAGTACGATGGCGTGTTTTGGCTGGAGCAAATTCGAACAACACAGCCAGTTCCGATATTTACGCCGTCACGAACCACTGACAGCCAGCAGCTGCCTCTGCCATCTCCTGATTGGAGAAAGCACTACACCGACCGATTCAGTACCGTGCCTTCTAACAAAAAAGAGCAACTCGAGGCGTTAAAGGGCCGCTGAGGCCCAATGACACGGGTATTTAAAGCGTTGCCATGTCGATGACGAATCGATAGTGAACGTCATTCTTCTCAAGGCGTTCGTAAGCCTCGTTAATGTAATCCATCGCGATCATTTCCACTTCGCATGTGACACCTGACTCGGCACAAAAATCCAACATTTGCTGTGTTTCCGCGATCCCACCAATGGCAGAGCCCGATACTGCTTTACGCCCCATCATCAACAACCCATTGTTTAATGGCGGCTCTTGTAAACCAATGGGGCCCGTCATCACCAAATTGCCATTGCGGCGCAAACAGCGTATGTAGCCACCCAAATCGTGAGGCACTGGAACGGTATCAACAATCAAATCGAGCGTATTGAAGGTCGCTTTCATTTCAGCACGCTCAGTTGATAAAACGACATGATGCGCGCCGAGTCGTGCGGCTTCTTCACGCTTGGACGCCGAGGTGGTAAACATGGTTACTTCAGCCCCCATGGCCACGGCAAACTTAAGCGCCATGTGGCCTAATCCGCCCAAGCCGATCACGCCGACTTTCATCCCCGGACCGACTTTATGAAAGTTTAGAGGAGAATACGAGGTAATGCCCGCACAGAGCAAGGGAGCTGCCGACGCGGGATCGAGACCCTCTGGCACACGCAGCACGAAGTCCTCGACGACGACGATTTTCTGAGAGTAGCCACCTTGCGTGGGCTTGCCATCACGTCCAACAGCACCGTAAGTGCCGATAGAGCCCCGTTCACAGTACTGCTCTTCATCTTCGTGGCAAGAGCCACATTGGCCACAGCTGTCCACCAAACAACCCACAGCTACCCAGTCACCCACTTTGTATTTGGTAACGTCACTGCCCACTTCGGAAACGACGCCAACGATTTCATGGCCTGGCACTAAGGGGTAGTGGGTATTCCCCCAGTGGTTTTTGGCTGAGTGCAAATCGCTGTGACAAACTCCGCAGAAGCGGATCTCTATAGCAACATCTTTCGGTTCGGTGACTCTGCGCTCTAAATCCCACGCTCCCAATGATGAATCAGGATCAAAGGCAGCGTAGCTTTTTACAGTTGTCGTCATGATTAAATCTCGTTATTGGTTTAGGCTCACACCATACGTCAAGTCTTAGCTGCACTCAATCATCGCGCTTACCGTGCAATTTAAGTGACCACTGAGGGGGTCGATACGACCAAGGAACCCGACAGGCTCGATATACTCCATTTGGAATATTGACGGTACCAACCGGTCTGGTACCTTGGCCACAGCGCACCCCTCAAGCGTGCGTTTAGACTAACGATAACGGCAATAATGGGAAGTTGATATGAAACACGCAACGCATAAATCAGCGCTTACGCTCGCAGTGTTGGCAGCTATTACGATAGATACCACTCCGGTACTCGCAGACGTGAGCGCACTGGAAGAAGTTGTCGTGACTGCCAGGAAGCGCAGCGAAAACCTGCAAGATGTTCCTATGTCCATTTCGGCATTCTCGCAAACGGAACTCCGCAACGCACAAATTGACAACCTCGTCGAGGTGGGACGCATGAGCCCCAACGTCCAGGTGCACGAAACTAGCGGTCTGGTGGCCGGCGGTATAGGCGTGTTCATGCGCGGTATCGGTAACAACCCTGGCTATGACCAAGGCATTGGGATCTATGTCGATGACGTATACTCTGAGCGGACCACTGGTGGGATGTTAGAGCTACTCGATATCGAAAGGATCGAAATTCTGAAAGGCCCTCAGGGGCATCTGTACGGCAGAAATACCATTGGTGGCGCCATCCGTTATATAACGCGTGACCCCAGTGATGAGCCCACTGGCTCGGTCGAAGTAAAGTTTGGCTCTGACTCTTATAATCGCATCAAAGCAAGCTTCTCGGGTCCATTAAGCGATAACTTAAGCGGCTCTTTTGCCGTCACCAATGTGCAGCGCGATGGTTGGCAGCAAAATACCGTCGACGATAGAGAGTTTTGGGATAAAGACATGCAAGCCGCGCGAGCTGCGTTGCTGTGGCAAGCTTCAGACGCGCTGAGTGTCAAATTGAACGCGTCTTATGTTAAAGACAGCTCTATGCCCGTACTGCCAAACCGAATTGCGTTTGCTCCTGCGTCCATCGGTGGATTGACTGCAATCGCCTATACGGCAGACAGCTTCTTCTCCTCGTTTGGTTTGACTGGCGTTTCACCCGGGCTACCTTTAGGCCCTCACGACACCACAATCCCGACAGACATAGACTCAGTATCAACCGCCTATCAAGACTTTGATAAGTATGGGTTCGAGCAACAGAATGTCGATGTCACCCTCAAATGGGAGGTGAATGATTCGCTATCTCTCAAATCAATCACTGCCCTGCGCGATATGACCTCAACTCAGGTTTACGATTTTGACACAAGCGAGCAGCTTTGGATTCAAACGCTGCGGGACGGTTTGAATAGCAAAGACTTTAGCCAGGAGCTGCAGCTGAACTATAGCAGTGACAATATTCAAGCGGTCGCTGGTCTTTACTACCTCGATGGGGAGTTCGATCAGGATGGTGGTGGCACCCCGCAAACACCATACTTGCGCGGGGTCCTCAACCAAACAGGTGAAAGCCTCCGTGACAATCGCGACGTTACTTCGACGTCTATCTATGGCAACGTCGATTGGGATGTGAGCGACTCACTGCAACTGTCTCTTGGGGCCCGCTGGACCGAAGACGAGAAAACACAAGACTCTTCGACCCGTTACCAACGCGATTATTACGCGCTTGTCGTTTCGAGTTTGGTTGCTGGTGGTCGCCTGCCGATGGCCATCAAACCCGGCATGGAGGGCGCTGTAGCGGCTGCCATGGCGCAAATGAATGCGTTCTTTGCAGGCCAAGGCAATGGGGATTTCGTTGCATTTGTTCCAGGCGCGTCTCAATTCGTATCAGTCACCACCGTCGAAGACCTTTACGCGACGGACAGTTGGACTGAGTTCACTCCAAATGCCCGAGTAAAATACAGCCTCAGTGACGACACCATGGTGTATTTAGGGTACTCACAGGGTTTTAAAGCGGGCGGCTTTAACGCGAACACGACGAATAATGAGGCCTATGATCCGGAAACGGTTGCCACTGTATCCTTCGGTGTGAAGTCGACTTTTGCGGATGGCAAGTTGCGTTTCAACGCTGAGTATTTCATGAACGACTATGAAGATAAGCAGATGCAAACTATTATCCTGACACAGGGAGACTTAGTATCGCTCACACGTAACGTCGGTAAAGTTTCGTCAGAGGGCTTCGAGGCAGAGCTTACTTGGCAGACACCTATTGAAGGTTTACTGATTAATGCCAACGTAGGTTATCTAGACCAAACCGTTGACGAGTTCCCCGAGCAACAAGCGGACGGTAGCTTCATCAACAAAGCGCCCACAACCGAGCTAGGTTACGCGCCCGAATGGACCGGACAGATCCGCGCGTTGTATCGCACGGAAATGGCCAGCGGTAACTTAACACTCTCTGGTGATGCGAGCTTCCAAGACGAAATGTATCTCAACTCACCGATTGATCTGACAAATCCGATTAAGACCGCGCAAAAAGGCGACGATTATTGGACGTACAATGCCATGGCTGCGTACACCACTGCCGATGAAAAATGGCGCTTTGCAGTAGAAGGTAAAAACCTTTCTGATGAACGCCAGCTAATCAATACGTTTGATATATCGGTCATGGCCAACGGCGGCTACACGGCGCCCCGCACATGGGCAATCTCCGCGGAATACTCGTTCTAATCTCCTTCCGCTCACAAACACGCAGGCCCCCACTTGGGGGCCTTTTTCGTTGTGGCGCAAATAAAAGCCTGAAACGTAAAGTGACCTGCTCTAGCACTATGACATAAGCGTAATCGATGAACATTGAACTTCTAGCAAGATGATGCTGGACCCGGGAGAAGCCGTTTGACCCAACCAGGCCGGAAGTCGATAATCACGATCCAAATTGTCGGTAAACCTAAGGGCAGCACTTAGCGATTCCTAGAAGTCATGGATAAATAATGGTCACCCACAACGCTTATTTAGTCGGCTCGACGCGCCAAGTTTTCATTAAGACGGCCCTGCCCATTATTTTTATGATGTTAGTAAATGGCTCGTTCAATCTCATTGACGCCTATTTCTTGGGCGTTTTTGTGGGCGCTGAGGCACTCGCTGCTGTGACGGCAACCTTTCCCGCCACCCTATTTTTTGTTGCACTATCCACTTTGGTCGCGAATGGCTTTGCTAGCATTATGGCTAGGGCTCTGGGCGCCAAAGACTATATACACGCTCGCGAGACTTACGCTCAGGCCTTGTCTCTGTCGATCTTGGTCAGTGGCGTGCTCATAGGATTCTTTTTACATTACGGGAAAACGCTAACGCTGGCGATCAATCAAGGGCAAATCGAGCTCGCCGCATTAAGCCACGATTATTTATTGATCATGGCCTACGCCACCCCCATCTCATTTGCATTGGCTGTTAATGGCGATTCGCTGCGATGCGAGGGCAACATACGGTTTATGACCACCTTATCGTTGGTGGTAGTCTGCCTAAACGCGGTCTTAAATTATGTATTTATTGTGAAGCTTAAGTGGGGGGTTTCGGGCTCGGCCTACGGCACTGTGTGCGCACAAATTATCGGGCTTCTAGCGCTGGGCTATTTCCGATTGCAGCAGCGCACTGCCCTTAATCTACCGTTTATAAAGTTCAGCTCACGCGTTAATCTTTGGATTCGCTTTATCAGCCTAGGAGCGCCCTCAAGCCTGCGTTACATAGGCTTAGCGCTGGCTTCAGGTGCGATCCTGTACAATTTGCAATCACTCCCTCCCGATCAATACGAGGTCACAGTCAGCGCGTATGGCATTATCAATCGTGTAATGACTTTTGTATTTTTGCCCCTTCTGGGGCTAAGTCTTGCTTTTCAAAGTATCGTCGGCAATACCTACGGCGCTAAACAGTATGATCGCACCAACGATGCCATAAAAACCGCGTTGTGGGTCTCTCTGCTTTACGGATGCGCAGTTCAAGGGCTTATTCTGCATTTAAGTGCAAGCATTGGCTCGTGGTTCGTCAATGCGCCCGAAGTTATCACTCGAGTTGATCATATTCTGCCAATCTGGACAGCCGCGTTATCGCTAATGGGACCCTTGATGGTCGTTGGCATGCTATTTCAAAGCATTGGTGATGCTAAGCGCGCCGCCGTCATGAGCATCGTCAAAACCTACTGTTTCTCGATTCCGTTGATATTCTTGCTCAGTCAGTACTTAGGTGTGAAAACTATTTGGTACTCAGCGCCTATCGCGGAGGTGCTCGCGTTGATGGTTGCGCTGATCGTACTCTACCAACGCTCAACTATCAGCTCGTTCAAGTACGGGCTATTTTTCCGGACTCCCCAAAGTACTCAACCGTCATGATGAGCCATATTAGGATGAGCACAACAAAAAAATCGGCCTCTTTAGTCAAGCATCTCTAACAACGATTTTGGCACAGGTCAGAACGGATTAACGGTATATCCCTGTTGCTGCAAGACCGCGTGGGCTGTCATCGCTGACAATGCCATCTGGACCTCGGGTAAGAAATCTGTTTTCGCCATGCCATAAAACGCCGCGCTTTGCCCACAGACGATGAATTGCACGCCCTTATCAGCTAACGCTTTGACCAAGGGGGCGTTGGCATTTTTGTGCATGGTCTTTTCTTCATAGTACGTATCATTACCGACATCATCCCCACCACTGCCGTGCACCACTACCACAATTTGGATATTCTCCGCAGCAAAGCCTGCATCGACGTGCATGTTCATGAAACGAGCGGCAGCTAAGATCGTTTTGTTAATCTCACCCGGGGCCGCCGCCTTCGCCAAATCGAAAACCACCTTAAATTGGGTATCACGAGAGACCGGCCAGTCTTCTTGTACTGGCACAAAGGGACCGTAGCCTTTTATGTAGCCATCTTTTTGCATAGTAGCCGGCATAGCACCCAAGGCACTGACGGAAAGAAAGACGAATGACGCTATTACTACAAAACGTATCATTTGATGTACTCCAGAGATCCAACCCCAAGGTTACCTCAGAGCCTCATCCAAATCGATACCTTCGTTTTCTAATCGTTAGCGCCCTAGCAGATGTTTGAGATCGGCGCGCCCCGACGCTTCGACGCGCTCGATAACGGACACACCGAATTTGTCTCGCCGATTAAGTTTGGCGCCCGCGTCCACAAGCGAATCAACAACTTCCCTCCCAGCGGTCTCAACCGCCAACATCAAAGGCGTTAAGCTTTCTTCATTGCGAATCTCGACGTCACAAGCGGCCTGTAAAAGTGCTTGGACTGCAGAGGCATTGTTCGCCAAGACCGCAGAATGTAGTGCGGTGTTACCCGACTTATTCTGGGCGTTAAGCTTGGAAATGGGGGCCAAGAGCCGAATTACATCTACGTTACCTGCCGAGCTAGCCGCAATTAAAGGGGT
>NZ_CBFHWH010000033.1:0-22094 GCF_965659035.1 Aequoribacter sp.
TATTCGTGCCGCTGGTACTGATGAAAACTTGCTGTTGACTCCACCTATTCGTCACACCCTAGAGCAAGCGCTCGAGTTTATCGAAGATGATGAGTTGGTCGAGGTCACCCCGGGTGCCATTCGGTTGCGCAAAAAGCTGCTGGTCGAGCACGAGCGCAAGCGCGCTTCGCGCGCAGCTTAAAGCGACGAGCCCCTGCTTCGCGGCGGGGCCAAGGCAAGTGAATCGGTGATTCTATGCAGTTACTCTTGCAGCGAGTGAAAAGTGCATCGGTAGATGTTGGCGGTGACCGAGTCGCCGCCATTGCGCAGGGGCTTTTGGTGTTTGTCGGTTTAGAAAAAGACGATACCAAGCAGCTGTGCGAGCGAGCGGCAGAACGACTGCTCGCCTATCGAGTGTTTACCGATGGCGAGGGGCGCATGAATAAGTCAGTGCGGGATGTCGGTGGAAGCCTGCTGCTGGTGTCGCAATTCACACTCGCTGCCGACACTCGTAAAGGGCTTCGTCCCAGTTTCTCCAGTGCTATGCCGCCCGCTGAAGCCAGCGAGATGTTCGATTACTTTGTTGACTGTGTGCGGGGTTCAAATTTGGACGTACAGACGGGGCGATTCGGCGCCGACATGCAGGTTGCTCTTATTAACGATGGGCCCGTTACCTTCAGCTTGGCGTTTTAATGGCGCGTGGCTGCTGGTCTCAATCTAGTTCAAATGTAAAAACTTGCCTACGCCGTCAAAAAACATCTGCACGGCAATAATGACCAAAATCATGCCCATTAAGCGCTCGCTAGCAATGAGCCCGCGATTGCCGAGTGCTCGCAGGAGTAAGGGTGAGGCAAGCAGTACGACCGAAGTGGCGAGCCACGCGCAAATTAAGGCGATAGTCCACTCAAGCATGCGAGCGGGGTCGTTGCTAACCAGTAGCATGGCGATCGCAAGCACTGAGGGGCCTGCAATGGCGGGGATTGCGAGCGGCACAATGAATGGTTCCCCGTCGGGGTTTTCGCCCATAATGCCGTAGGGTGATGGGAAGATCATGCGTATCGCAATTAAAAATAGAATAATCGCACCAGCAATTGCTATGGCCTCTTGTTGTAAGCCGAGCAGGTTAAGCACCTTTTCGCCTGCGAACAGGAACAGCAGCATCACCGCCAGTGCAATAACGAGCTCACGCAGAATCACTTTAAAGCGACGTTCTTGTGGTACGTCCTTCAATACCGATAGAAACAAGGGAACGTTACCCAAAGGGTCCATCACTAAAGCGAGCGTGACAAAGGCGGTAATTGGATCCATGTTCAGGCTTTAAGGCTTCGCACGCCTGTCTGCCCGCTCAAAAGCAACAAGTCGGCACCTCGGTGAGCGAATAAGCCGTTGCATACCACGCCAGTAATTTGATTGATGGCAGTTTCTGTGGCCTTTGGGTCGTCGATCATAAAATCGTAAACATCAATGATGATGTTGCGGTTGTCGGTGATAACGCCTTCGCGGACTTCTGGACGTCCACCCATCGCTCTTAGGGCGCTGACAACGATGTTCTCTGCCATTGGAATCACCTCCACCGGTAGCGGGAATTTGCCAAGCGTCGCCACTTCTTTTGACTCGTCGGCAATGCAAACAAAAAACTCGCTGGCTGCAGCCACAATTTTCTCGCGTGTTAGCGCTGCACCGCCACCTTTGATCAGCTCTAATGCGCCGTTTGCTTCATCGGCCCCGTCGATGTAGAACTGCAAGCTGTTGACTAAGCTGAGGTCCAGCACTGGAATACCAAAGTCGCGCAGGCGTTGGGCTGACGCCTCCGACGAGGCAACGGTTCCAGAGAATGGTAAGCCGCTGGTGCCCAGCAAGTGAATAAACTCATTGGCCGTCGATCCTGTGCCAATGCCGAGCATGCTGGCTGGCGTGAGATGCGGAGCAATAAAATCCAATGCCGCTTGGGCCACTTCACGTTTCAGTTCGTCTTGCGTTTTGCTCATTGGTTTATCTCTGCTGTTCGTATCGAGTATCTGCCTGCATTCATCGACGGTAATCTGCTGAAACTTGAGGCACAATTTGGTATGGTACTCGCTGATTTGACTAAGCCAACGCTACCATGCCGCAATCATACATAAAACGCATCTTAAACGCGCGTGTTTACGATGTCGCACGTGAAACGCCCATCGACGATGCGCGATTGTTATCGCAGCGCTTTGGCAATCGCATTTTACTCAAACGCGAAGACATGCAGCCAGTGTTCTCTTTCAAGTGTCGCGGTGCTTTTAACAAAATGTCGAAGCTTTCTAAGCAGGAGCTCAGCCGCGGTGTCGTAGCCGCTTCAGCAGGTAACCATGCTCAGGGTTTGGCGCTGGCAGCGGCGACCCTGAAAGTTAAAGCCACCATCGTCATGCCCAAAACAACGCCTCTGATTAAAGTGGAGGCGGTAAGAGGGCGCGGCGCTAAAACAGTACTGCATGGCGATACTTTTGAAGAGGCTGCGGCTTACGCGAAAAAGCTCGTTGAGACTCAGGGCTTGGTTTACATACCGCCTTATGACGACCCCGACATTATTGCCGGTCAAGGTACTGTAGGTGTAGAAATCGTGCGTCAGTTAGGCGAGGCGCCCGATGCGATTTTTGTCCCCGTTGGTGGCGGTGGCTTGCTGGCTGGCGTGGCGGCCTATACCAAGTACATCTGGCCGCAAACCAAAGTCTTTGGTGTCGAGCCAGACGATGCAGCTTGCTTGGATTTGGCGATGCGCACAGGGCGGCGCGGGACCTTAAAAGAAGTCGGGCTGTTTGCCGAGGGGTGTGCGGTAGCGCAAATTGGCAAAGAAACTTTTCGGGTCATTAAAGATTTGATAGACGGTGTTATTACGGTCAGTAGCGACGAAATGTGTGCCGCGATCAAAGATATCTTTGAAGATACGCGCAGTATTGCGGAGCCGGCCGGCGCCTTGGCGTTGGCGGGGCTTAAAAAGTATATCGAGCAGGAAGAGCTGGAAGATAAAACCCTCTTGACCATCGTTAGCGGCGCTAATACCAATTTTGATCGCTTGCGTTATATTTCAGAGCGCACGGAGATCGGTGAAAAGCGTGAGGCGGTGCTCAGTGCCGTCATTCCCGAGCGCCCCGGTGCTTTTAAAACCTTTTGTCAGGCGATCGGTAAGCGGAATATCACAGAGTTTAACTACCGCTACGCAGATGCTGCAAAAGCGCGAGTTTTTGTGGGCTTAAGTGTGAACCCCGCCGGCGATGATTTGGAGCGGCTGTTAAGCTCTTTGCGTGAGTCGGGTTATCAGGTGGAAGATCTTACCGATAATGAAATGGCTAAGCTGCATGTCCGTTTTATGGTGGGTGGACATGTGCCGCTCAAGGCAGGCCAAGAACTCGTATACCGCTTTGAATTCCCCGAGCGCCCCGGTGCTTTGGCCAAATTCTTATCGGTACTCGGGCATCGCTGGAACATCAGTTTGTTCCACTATCGAAATCACGGTGCCGCGTACGGGCGTGTGCTGGTAGGTTTTCAGGCGGGCAAGAAAGACGAGCCGCTGTTAGAGGAAGCGTTTAATCGCTTAGGCTATCGATTCTGGAACGAGACAAACAACACGGCTTATCAGCAATTTTTGGGTAGCACTGATCAGACGGCGTCTTGATTTGATGTCTCTAAAATAAGCATTCAAATTTTTTACAGCTAACACTTGCCAATATTTAGTGGCGGTGCTAGGTTTTGCTTTCATTTGTGAAATATTCACATTATTAGAAGCGAGCGCCCCCGCAGAGGAGCGCCGTAAGAAACAATGGGCTAAGTCGTGAAACGTAAACCAGATGCGTTAGTGGTGCTTGCTATATGCTTTGTATTGGGGGCTTTGGTGTCGGTGGTGGGACCCATGTTCGCCGGAAAGACCGAGGCGCGTAACCCCGAGACGCCCCTGCAAGCAGGTGTTTATTCAGAGTAGAGACTATTGAAAGCGCAAGACGCGCGATTCAGTAATCAACACGTCTAGGCGAATGTCGTGCTCCTCGACAGGAACTTGTTCGACTTCTTGACAGTCAAACGCTACCCCGACCTTAATTGGCCGCGGGGTATGACATAGCGTGGTGTCGTAGTACCCGCCGCCCATGCCTAAGCGGTGCCCTGATTGATCAAACCCCAGCAGCGGTATGAATATTAGATCCAGATTCCCTGCGCCAATTTCAGTGTTGGTGCTTGTTGGTGCGGGTATGCCAAGTTTGCCGGATTCTAGAGCAGTGTCTTGCTCCCACAAAGAAAAGTGTAAGTGGCGATCGTTGTGGATACGTGGAAGGTAGACTTGTCTGCCGATTTTCCACAGCGCCTGAGCTAAAGGCTGAGTAGGCGCTTCGTTGGGCAGTGCGTAATAAAGACCGATGCGTTTGCTGTTGCTTGCTAAGGTCAAGGCGGACTTCGCTATTTGCTCTGCTGCTCGATCTCTCTGGGAAGGCGTGACAGACTGGCGCCGTTGCTTGAGTTCAAAGCGTAAGTTCTTCTTGTGCTGAGCGATAGTGTCTTGGTTATTCATATTCAATCGAGTTCGAGCTAGTCGTGCGCTATCGCCTTCAGGTCGAACGAGTGCAGGCGGCGGATTACTGTGTCGCTGTAAGGTGTGAGTGTATCTGTGCTTAACGCGGCAGACCATAAAACGTGGAAATAAAAGCGCTATGGGTGAAAAGGACTCCCAACATACCGCTGATAAGGGCGCCCTTGAACCCAACGGTTCAAGGCGGGACTTACTGCAGTGCTTTAGGCTTTCCGTCGAGCGGACGTGCACACCGACGCTACGAGCTTGCCCCTGATTTGCTGATATCGGCTCGCGGACACAAATATCTGGCGAATATGTCAGGAATCCGCGCTCAGTATAGCGTATGTAGGAGCGTAATGCCTCGAATTAACTAATCTTTAGTTGACGTAGCTCATACAGAGCTTCTTCAATTTTTTCGCACAGTTTTGCTGATGATGCACAGTCAACGGGGTCTTGGGCTTGCTCCAATGACGCTTTGTGTTCGCGACTGAGCTTGAGCAATTCATGACTAATGTTTAGGGCGGCCATGATCGCAATACGGTCCAGGCCGACGACCTTGCCCGATGCCTTGATGTTGCGCATTTGCTGGTCAAGGTAGCGCGCCGATAGCGTTAAGTCTTCGCGCTCCTCATCTGGGCAGGCAATTTGATACTGCTTATCCAGGAGGTTAATCGTGACACCGGAAGGTTTATTCACGCGCTACGCTCCATGGCTTGTAATTTAGCCAGCACCGTAGAGACTTTATTTTTTACGGCTTGGTTTTGCTCGACCAGCATTTGACGCTCACGATACCAGCTGTTGCGTTGTTCCAGCAGCATTTGGTTTTCGGCGTTAAGCTCTTTGCATAAGGCAATGAGCTGGTCGATTTTTTGCTCTAGGGCTTCGGGTTTATGTGCAGGCATTTGCGGTATACCGATGAATTCTCGGTTACTATAGTAGGGACATCGATTTAGGTCAACGCGAGCCGTGGCTCGTTGCGATAAGGACGTATTTTATGTGGATAGAAAGTGACGAGGTCCTAGCGAGCGACTTCGATCAGGTGGCCGATTTGTTTTTGATGGAGGGCGTCGATTTATCACCCTCGGAGTGGCATGGTTGCGTGGTGGGTTTGCTGGTGTCGGGGCTTCGATCAGATGACTTGCTAGCGGCCATGGGGCACGCGTTAAAAGAGTCCATCACCGGCGATTTAATGGTCGCCACAGAACAGGCAGCCGCCGCGAGTTTGCGGGCCTTATGCGATCCTGATTACGGGTTTTCGCCGCTCGTGCCGGACGATGACGATGAATTGGAGATTCGCTCAGAGGGGCTTGCGCTGTGGTGCGAGGGTTTCTTAAAAGGCTTTGCGGCGGGCGTCACCCAGTCGGACCAGGTGACGACGGAGTCGGCAGAGATACTCAGAGATTTAGCGCAAATTGCGCGGGTCGAGGTCAGTGGGTTTGATGATTTCGACGAGCAAGAAAATGATTTTTTTGAGTTGTTAGAATACGTTCGCGTGGTTGTTTTGAATTTGTATTCCACCTACGCGCTCGACGACGATGAGCTCTCGTTGGAAGATGAGCACGAGCGGATCTGGCACTAACCCAAGTCATGCGTTCTTCTTTTACAAATCACGGAGCCCGTCGACAGCGCTTAATGACCGAAATGGTCGATAATGCGGTCGCTTTAGTGCCCGCTGCTTCGCAAAAAACACGAAGTCGTGATACGCATTTTCGCTTCAGGCAGGACAGTGATTTTTGGTACCTCAGTGGTTTTAATGAGCCCGACGCGCTGATCGTATTGGTCCCCGGGCGTCCGCACGGTGAGGCGATCTTGTTTTGCGCTGAGCCCGACCCCAAAACAGCCCTATGGGAGGGCGAGCAAGTTGGCCCTGAGCGCGCGGTCAGTGACTACGGCTTCGACGACGCCTTTCCTTTAGATGACATCGATGACATCTTGCCTGGCTTGATGGAAGGGCGCGAGCATGTGTACTACTCTGTGGGTTTGCGTCCTGATTTTGATCAGCGGGTGCTGGGTATTTTGGCACATTTGCGTCAGCACGCCTCGAGTTTAAGTTTGGCCCCGGGCGATTTGATTGATTTGCATCGCCTGTTGCATGAGCACCGCTTAATCAAAGATGCTGCAGAGCTTGATGTCATGCGTACGGCGGCAGATATCACGGTTGCCGGCCATCAGGCGGCTATGCGAGCCGCTGCCCCCGGTGTTTATGAATACCAGTTGGAAGCCGAGTTGCAGTATGTGTTTGCTCGTCATGGCGCACGCGAACAGGCTTATGCGCCCATTGTTGGAAGTGGGCCAAACGCTTGTACCCTGCACTACGACAAAAATAGCCGCCGTATGTGTGGCGGTGAGTTAGTGCTGATAGATGCCGGTTGCGAGTATCAGATGTATGCGGCCGATGTCACCCGTACCTTCCCCGTGAACGGGCGGTTTAGCCCCGAGCAGAAAGCTGTGTACGAGATCGTGTTACTGGCCCAGCAGGCCGCGATAGAGCAGCTCCAAGTGGGGTTGCCTTGGCAGGCAAGTCATGACGCTAGCGTGCGTATTATTACCGAAGGTCTGCTGGATTTGGGTATCTTACAGGGAAGCCTGAATGACCTGATAGACACTAAAGCATACCAAGCCTTTTACATGCATCGTGTTGGGCACTGGCTGGGGCTTGATGTGCACGATGTCGGCGATTATCAGAGAGAGGGTCGCTGGCGTGATTTGTTGGCTGGTATGGTAACAACGGTAGAGCCTGGTATTTACATCGCCTCTGACAACCCTGCGGTGCACGACCGTTGGCGCGGCATCGGCATTCGAATTGAAGACGATGTATTGATTAGTGAACGAGGTCCTGAGGTGCTGACTGAACAAGCCCCTAAAACAGTTGAAGAGATCGAGCTGTGGATGAATCGATAAGGCATAATGTAGGTATTGTCGGCGGCGGCATGGTGGGTTTGCTGGCCGCGTTGGCCTTCGATAGATCGTTTGGAGCAAGCTGTGCTATTCATGTTTTTGATGTTGCTTCGATAGACTTTGATCGCCCCTTGTCTCAGGCATCTTTTGACGATCGCTCGACGGCTTTAAGCTTTGACACTCTGCGCTATATGGACAGCTTGGGTCTGCTGGATGTATCCCGGCAAGCGTGTCCTATCCGGTCCATTCATGTCTCGAATAAGGGAAGGATGGGGTCGACAGTATTGACCGCGCAGCAGGTCAACTGGCCGCAATTAGGCGGCGTAATCGAGAATCGGGTTTTGGGCGAAACACTTTCCCAGCAACTCAAAGGTAGCCGAGTCAGGGTGCATGCCCCCAGCGAGGTGGCGACCATTCAGCCCAAAGCCCGCGGAGTAGAAGTATTCGATGCCGCCGGCAAAGCACAGGTGTTAGATTGTCTGATTATTGCCGACGGTGGCCAATCTGCTTTGGCGCAGCGTCTGGGCATGCTGTGCGAATCGAAGGCCTACGGTCACAGTGCGATTATTGCCAACGTCGCCACCGCAGAGCACCATCGTTACTGCGCTTATGAGCGTTTTAGCGAACAGGGGCCCATGGCGATGTTGCCCCTGAGTAACGCGGGCGACTTAAATCGCAGCGCGCTGGTCTGGACCGCATCTAAGGATCGAATCGGCGAGCTTATGGGGCTGACTGATCGGCAATTCTGCAAAAGTTTAGAGGCGCAATTTGGGTATCGATTGGGCCGTATCGAACAGGTGGGTGAGCGCCACGTGTACCCGCTGCAAATGATGCATTGTATTGAGCAAGTTCGAGCGGGTATTGTGGTGTTAGGAAATGCGGCGCACACCCTTCATCCTGTAGCTGGTCAGGGGTTTAATCTATCCGTGCGGGATATTCGCAGTCTGTCCGAGGTGCTAACACAGTGCGTGAGCAGCCATGATTTTTCTAGCGCGGCTCTGGCGCCCTATGCACAGCGCAGAGCTCTGGATCAATGGCGCACAGTGAACGCCAGTGATTTATTGCCCGAGCTATTTCAGTACACAGGGGCGGTGGGTGCCGTACGCAATTTTGCCCTGGGTTTAATGGATGTGATACCGACAGTGAAGCAGCGTTTTACTGCGATTGCCGCGGGAGCTGTTGGCGAGGGCGACTATGTCTAGTCAATGTGATGTTGTGATCGTTGGGGGCGGATTAGCAGGAGCGAGTCTCGCACTAGCCTTAGATAGGCAGGGTCTTGATGTGGTGATTGTCGAACGAGGTTCGTGGGCCGAAGTGCAACATGAACACCCCCAAACCGTGCACGACTTTGACGCTCGAGTCAGTGCCGTAGCGGCAAATTCATGGCAGTTCTTAGGTGAGCAGGGCCTAGATTTACCGTCAGTCCGACGCCAAGCGTATCGGTCGATGCAGGTGTGGGACGGTGAGGGTACTGGTTTTGTGCAATTTGATGCCGCCGAGCTGCAAGTGAGTGAGTTAGGAGCCATCGTCGAAAACTCTGTGTTGCTGGCCGCTTTGCATGACAAGCTGAAACAAAGTCGCGTGCGAACTTTGATGCAGCAAGAGATTAATGCGATTGATACGACGGAGTCCGAGGCGCGCATCGAATTAAAGTCGGGGCAAACTTGGTCAGCACAGCTGTTAGTTGGTGCTGATGGTGCGCTTTCGATTATTCGGCAATACATGGGTGTCGATGTCGTCGAGTGGCCTTACGGTCAGTCAGCGATTGTGGCCACCCTTCAGACAGAGCGCATACATGAGCACGTAGCGCGGCAGTGGTTTCTGCGCACGGGTCCGCTTGCGTTTCTGCCTTTGAGTCATCCCAGCGATCAATTTGTATCCCTTGTTTGGTCTGCGCACGAGGGCGAGGCCGAGCGCCTAATGCAGCTTGAGGACGGTGATTTTATGGACGCGTTAGCGCACAAAAGCGAAATCCAATTGGGGGCAATCACTGCTGTATCTCAGCGGATTTGCGTCCCTCTGCGTCAACGTCACGCAATGAACTATCAAGCCAAGCGTTGTGTGCTGGTGGGGGATGCTGCGCATACCATTCACCCTTTAGCCGGACAGGGTATTAATTTGGGTTTTGCGGATGTTTCTGTGCTGGCCGAAGAGTTGGGTCGAGCTGCCAAAAAAGGTTTAGATCTGGGGTCTACGCTGGTGCTAGCGCGTTATCAGCGTCGGCGTAAAACTGACAATCTGGTCGTCGCGGGGGCAATGGAAGGTTTTGTTCGCTTATTTGATCAGCAAAATCCTGTCGTACGCTGGTTGCGCAATGCGGGAATGTCGACGTTTAACCAGCTAAGTCCGGTTAAACGTAAAGTGGCTAAAATCGCAATGGGTCTTGCCTGATTGTCTTTCTACTGCTCTGAGGTAGAATACGCGTTTTAATTTGAGGGAATGCCATGAGCCAATCACCAGCAGAGTTACGTTACGTTAGCAGCCACGAGTGGGTCCGCGTTGAGGAAGATGGTACTGCCACAATCGGCATTACGAATCATGCGCAAGAAGCGCTAGGCGATGTTGTATTTGTCGAGTTACCCGAAGTTGGCGCGCAACTCGGTGCCGGTGATGAAGCGGGTGTTGTCGAGTCGGTAAAAGCCGCGTCGGATATCTACGCACCAATCGGTGGCGAAATTATTGCGATCAACGAAAACTTAGAAGATAACCCGGACGTCATCAATGAAGACCCTTATGGCGATGGCTGGTTCTTCAAGATGCGCCTCGATGACGCGGCGAGTGTTGATGATTTGCTTACCGCTGAGCAATACGATGCGAGCTGCGACGATTAGTCTCTGAAGCTCAATATAGGCCACCCTCGCTCGCTCGCAATGTGCCGTAAGGTGTCGTCGGGATCCACAGCGACAGGGTGGCTGACTTCTTCAAGCAACGGTAAATCGTTGCGAGAATCGCTGTAAAAGTAGTGCTCTTGTAATTTAAGTTCCGGTTTGGTGTTTAGCCACTCGGCAAGACGCGTGACTTTACCACCTGCAAAACTTGGGGTGCCCGAAGGCTCGCCGGTGTAGTGTCCGTCGATAATCTGTGCCTCTGAAGCAATGATGTGCTCAATACCAAACGCGCTCACAATGGGTTCGGTGATGAAGCGGCTTGTCGCCGTAATCACCAGGCAGGTGTCGCCATTAGCTTTATGTTGGTTCACGCAGTCCTGCGCTTTGGACAACATAAAGGGCGCGATGTGGCTTTGGAAAAATACGCTGTGCAAGTCGTCGACTTCGCGGGTGCTTAGGCCCTTAATGGTTGTCAGCACGAAGCGAAGGTAGGCGTTGATATCTAACCTTGCCAATTTGTAATCTTCATAAAACTGGTCGTTGCGGGCCCGAAATTCATCGGCAGACACAAGGCCTCGATCGCATAAGTACTCCCCCCATTGGTGGTCAGAGTCGGTGCCTAAGAGTGTGTTATCGAGATCAAAAATCGCCAATGCCATAGTGAGCCTTTTGCTGAGAATTCCGATCAGGCAGTCGCGAAAGCCTGACTCCGTGCTATAGTGGCAAGGTTAACATGAAATTTATAGAAAAGAGGCGAGTCGTGATTGACGAAGATGGTTTTCGGCCGAACGTCGGCATTATCATCTGTAACGACCTCGGCAAAGTGTTTTGGGCCCGTCGTATCGGCGGTAAAAACGGTTGGCAATTTCCGCAAGGTGGGATTGATTCGGGAGAGACCCCCGAGCAGGCCTTGTATCGAGAGTTGCAGGAAGAGGTTGGGTTACAGGCGCACCACGTCGAAATCTTAGGCCAAACAGAGCGCTGGCTTCGGTATCACTTGCCGAGGCAGTACTGGCGTAAAGGTCCGGGGCGAAAGTGTGTCGGCCAGAAACAGAAGTGGTTTTTGTTGCGGTTACTGGCGGCCGACGACGCTATCCAATTGGATGGACACGGCACACCAGAGTTTGATCATTGGGAGTGGGTCGATTATTGGCACCCGATTGATCAAGTGATCCACTTCAAGCGTGAGGTGTATCGCTTGGCCATGCAGGAGCTGGCAGACTGTGCGCCGGTAAATGTGACATTGCGGCAGGATTAAACAGGTATGATGCTGGAAATGTTGCGCAATATTGTGCAACGCGTAAATGCGGCCGAATCGTTAGAAGAGGCACTTAAAATCATCGTGACCCGGGTGCGAGACGCCATGGGGACACAGGTGTGCTCAGTGTATTTACGTGACCCAGCAACAAACCGCTTGGTGTTTAGAGCGACCGAAGGTCTTAACAAAAACCAGATTGGTTTATTGAGCTTGGCCCATAACGAGGGCTTGGTTGGCTTGGTTGCGACCCGTGAAGAGCCCGTGAACTTGGACAACGCGTCAGAGCATCCGCATTTCCAGTTGCTATCAGGTATTGGCGAAGAGCCCTTTCACGCCTTTTTGGGGGTGCCGATTATCCACCACAAGATCGTGTTGGGTGTGCTGGTTGTTCAGCAGGCACAACGGCGTCGATTTGATGAGAGTGATGAGGCCTTTTTAGTCACCATGTCGGCACAGCTGGCGGGCGTGATTGCGCATGCTCAGGTCACCGGCTCGATCCAAGAAGAATATACTGATGCCACTGCGAGTCCACAGGGCTCGACCCGTGTTACGGGTATTGGCGGTTCTCCGGGCGTAGCCGTGGGACAGGTCGCTGTTGTGTCGCCCGTCGCCGATTTGTATGCGGTGCCCAAGAAACAAACGAATGACCGGCGCGCCGAATTGCGTTCATTCAAGCAAGCACTGGAGGCTGTTCGTAACGATGTGCGTGCGGTTGCTGCGAATTTGGCCGACCAGCTGAACGCTGAAGATCGTGCGTTGTTCGATGTTTATTTAAGTATTCTTGATGATTCCACCATCGGTGCCGAAGTGGCCGCGTTGATCAAGGCCGGCAATTGGGCCCAAGGTGCCTTAAGTCAGGTGATGATCGAGCACATACGGCACTTCGAGCAAATGGAGCACAGTTACCTGCGAGAGCGTGCCGTTGATGTTAAAGATCTTGGCACCCGGGTCTTAAGTTACCTTCAGGTCGATGCGCACGATAAGCGAGATTATTCGGATCGAGTGGTCTTGGTGGGCGAGGAGTTGACCGCGTCAATGCTGGGTGAGGTGCCTCGAGAAAACTTAGTGGGATTGATATCAGTGCGAGGCTCAGGCAATTCTCACGTTGCTATTTTAGCTCGCGCTATGGGCATTCCGACTCTCATGGGTGCTGTTGATTTACCCTACACCCGGCTTGAGGGTAAGACCGTTATTATCGATGGGTATAACGGCGTTGTGCATTTGAATCCGTCGACGATGCTGCTCGAGCGTTTTGAAGAGTTGATCGAGCAAGAGGCGGCTTTGAGCAAAGATTTGGAATCTTTGCGAGACGTAGATTGTGAGACGGCAGATGGACACCGAATTCCTTTATTCGTGAACACGGGGTTGATGGCCGATGTGGCAATTTCGTTAGATCGAGGCGCCGAAGGCGTAGGTCTGTACCGAACAGAAGTGCCATTTCTAATGCAAGAGCGCTTTCCCAGCGAGGAAGAGCAGCGCCAACTGTATCGGCAGCAGTTAGAAGCTTTTGCCCCGAAGGCAGTCACCATGCGCACTTTGGATATTGGGGGTGATAAGGCCTTACCCTATTTCCCAATCGAAGAAGCTAACCCCTTTTTGGGATGGCGTGGTCTGCGAGTAACGCTCGATCATCCCGAGATATTTTTGGCGCAGGTTCGAGCCATGATGAAGGCTAATGTGGGTTTGGGTAACTTACGCATTATGCTGCCGATGGTGAGCAATATGTCCGAGCTGCAAGAAGCTCTTGATTTAGTCGAGCGCTGTTATCAGGAGCTGCTGCAAGAGGGTCACGAGTTGGGTGAGCGTCCCCCTGTTGGTGTTATGGTTGAGGTTCCAGCGGCGGTATATCAGGCGCGCGCTTTGGCCAGGAAGGTCGACTTTTTAAGCGTAGGTTCAAATGATTTGACTCAGTATCTCTTGGCCGTTGATCGCAACAATGCAAGGGTGGCTGATCTTTATCATGCGTACCATCCCGCCGTGATCCAGGCTTTGAGGATTGTGGCGGAAAGCGGCAAGGCCGAGGGCAAGCCGGTCAGTATTTGCGGGGAGCTCGCGGGTGATCCGGGTGCGTCGGTATTGCTGGCCGCGATGGGTTACGACACCTTGTCGATGAACTCGATAAGCTTGCCTAAAGTCAAAAAAGCGCTTCGCTCGGTTTTGCTCGATGATGCGCGTAATTTGCTTGAAGAGGTCGTAGTAATGGATCACTCAGAGCAAATTCAGGGCGCTTTGGGCGCCTTCTTGTCCGAACGTGGCATGCAGCAGTTTGTGCCGGTGAGCCTTGACGAGGCTGTAGGCCCTATATCCTAAACTGAAAGGTTTGCTCGCTAATGGTGTCGCCGCTGGCACCGACGGCACGTTCGTGGCATGTCATTTGCCCAGTGTTTTCAAGCGTGATGACGGTTTGTGCTCGAGTCCCATAATCGGGGGTCGCAATCCATTGTGCGCTCAGTGCCCTGAGCCAGCTTTCCTCCATGTCAGTGTCGCCTAAGTAGCTTAAGTCGTCCTGCGTACAGGTATCTGCCGTAACCCACGCCAACTCGGCGATCGAGGGGTGGGAGAGTTTAAGTTGCAGGGCTAAACGTTGCTTGGCCAGTCGAAGTTTCGGCCATGGCGTATTCAGCGAGGCGTTTCCCAGGCCGTAAATGCCGCTCGCTAAATACCTGTACTCAAAGCCATTTTGGCCGCGATTGCTCGCCCAAAGCAGTTGGGAGGTGTCGCCAAATATGAGGTTGTAGCCACTGTACGTCGCGGCTGTGTCGGCCAGTTGACCAATGAGCTCCATGCTTGAGGATTGATTGCTAAGCCATAGGCCAACTAGGCTTCCGCGAGATGTTTCGGTCGCTGGTGGGAGCGTCTCGCGAACATTGGTCAAGGCGGCGAAGCGGCCCTGTGTGTTGACGCCAAGCCAAGTGCCGCCCGCCTGTAAATCCCTGCCGGCGAGGATGTTTGGTTTATCCTCCCAAAAGGTCATGCTTTGCGACTCGCGCTGGTAAAACTCATCGCGATTAGCAACAATGACCAGCGGCATGGTCGGATGCGCTTGCCAGCCGATAGCAATCAGACACATGGCGGTTTATCCTGCTAAAAATTGCAAGGTTACATTAATTCTAAACGTAAGGGTGCTACCCTACGTGCTTTTTACAGGGCTTTCACTATGCTGGCTTACCCCGCCATTGATCCCGTTGCACTAGAGCTTGGGCCTCTTAAAATCCATTGGTATGGTCTGACCTACTTGGCGGGCTTGACGTTTGCCTGGTGGTTGGCGCGCAGAGAGTGCCGCAAAGCCGGCTCGGTATGGCGTGAGGAGTGGGTTGACGACTTAATCTTTTACGCTGCAATCGGTATCGTCTTGGGTGGGCGGCTTGGCTATATTTTGTTTTATGGGAGCGATCGCCTGCTGTCTGACCCATCGTGGGCGTTGCGGGTCTGGGAAGGGGGTATGTCTTTTCATGGCGGCTTACTGGGTGTGATCGCCGCAGTGTATTACCTGTCAAAAACCCGTAAAGTTGCCTTGGGGGATCTACTCGATTTTGTCGCGCCACTTGCGCCTATTGGCTTGGCTCTGGGGCGATTGGGGAATTTTATCGGGCAAGAGTTGTGGGGGCGCGCCGCGACTGTGCCTTGGGCAATGGTTTTTCCTAATGACCCTATGCAGTTGCCGAGGCATCCGTCACAGCTCTATCAGTTCGGCCTGGAGGGGTTAACTCTATTCGCGTTGGTCTACTGGTTTACGCGACAGCGGCGACCTCGGTGGGCGGCGGCTGGGGTGTTCTCCTTAGGTTACGGTTGCTTGCGCTTTCTTGCTGAATTCTTTCGTGAGCCGGATGCGCATTTGGGGTTTCAGGCTTTTGGCTGGCTGACGCGTGGTCAAATTTTATGCATCCCCATGATACTCTTAGGCTTGTATTTATTGTGGTGGGCGTACTCGCACCAGGCGTCGCCAAAAAAACACGGTTAGGAAGGAAATATGAAGGTTTACCTAGATTTGTTGCGCGATATCATGGCGCACGGCGTCGATAAGTCAGATCGGACGGGCACCGGAACGCGCTCGGTGTTTGCGCGCCAATTTCGTCACGACTTGAGCGAAGGCTTTCCACTGTTGACGACCAAAAAGTTGCACTTCAAAAGCATCGCTAACGAACTCATTTGGTTTTTGAGAGGAGACACGAATACCGCTTGGTTGCGGGAAAATGGTGTTTCGATTTGGGATGAGTGGGCAACTGAAGAGGGCGATTTGGGCCCGATTTATGGGGCGCAATGGCGGTCATGGCCAACTGCCGACGGTGGCGCGATTAACCAAATCGACTACGTCATTGATTGTTTGAAGCACAAGCCGGATTCGCGTCGGATTCTATTTCATGGCTGGAATGTCGAGTATTTGCCCGATGAAACGCTCAGTCCTCAAGAGAATGTGAGGCAGGGCAAAATGGCGTTGCCGCCGTGTCATCTTCTATATCAATTTTATGTCGCCAATGGTCGCTTGTCGGCGCAGCTTTACATTCGCTCCAGTGACTCATTCTTAGGTTTGCCCTACAACTTGGCAAGTTTGGCTTTGTTGACGCATATGTTGTGTCAGCAGTGCGACTTAGAGCCAGGTGAGGTCATTATAAGCACCGGTGATTCGCACATCTACAGCAACCATTTTGAGCAGGTCGAGACTCAACTTGAGCGCGAGCCTCGAGCGCTCCCAACCTTGCGAATTAAGCGCAAGCCGGAGTCGATTTACGACTACTGCTTTGACGATTTTGAACTTGTGGGTTACGAGCCCCACGCGCATATTGCTGGCGCGGTGGCGATATGAGTAAACCTTTGGTTTCTGCCGTGTTTGCGGTCGCTAAAAATGGCGTGATCGGACGGAACGGCGACCTGCCTTGGCATGTACCTACCGATCTCGCTTTTTTCAAACGTGTTACTTTGGGCAAGCCAATGATTATGGGGCGGCGTACGTTTGAGTCCTTGCCAGGGCTTTTGCCGAATCGCACGAGCATCGTCGTCTCTTCGGGGCAGCCTGATCTGCCTGAAGGGGTGATTTTGTGCGCGAGTATTGAGCAGGCGCTATCGGTGGCGCAAACGTTCTGCAGCGCCGATCAGAATGAGATTATTATCGCCGGAGGATCGCAGATATACGCGTCAGCACTGCCTTTTACGGACCGTCTGATCGTGACGCACATCGACGCAGAGCCCGATGGCGACACTGTGTTGGACTGCATCGATTGGGGTGAGTGGGTATCGGTGCGAGCCGAGCATCCTGAACAGTCGGAAAAAGACCAATACGTCTGTCATTTTGTCACATATGAGCGGATCCGTGCGCAGCGCGACGCTTAGTCGCGATGTGTGCGGTGTTACCTTTTGCTGGGCGTTGCGCCAAATGTGTAACCGATCTACACAAACACAAAATCACTTAAGTTTGTGCAAGAGATTTCATTGAAAATTACCATTTTGTACGTTTAAATCGGCTCACGGATTACCGTTATCGGTGGGGTTTAACGCGAGCTTGTTAGGCCCCTTTTTTATCAGATTCTAAAATCACAAACGTTGGACTATAGGATACGCAACCCTCATGACTACGCATCGACTAAAATCTGTGTTGATGGCTACTGTTGTTGCTGCCGGGGCTTTTTGCTCGGTCGCATCACAAGCCAACACATTAGACGCCATCATAAAAGTTGGCGAAGAGAAAACTGCTGCTGCTAAACAGTCTCAAGCGAAAATAGATCGTTTGGCCGAAGAAGCCCGCGATTTGTTAACAGACTACAAAACTGTGATGAAGCAAGTAGATGGCCTGAAGGTCTACAATGCACGTTTGCAACGCCAAATTGATAACCAAGAGCGTCGTATCGCCGATATCGATGAGTCGATCGATGACGTAACGGTTATTCAGCGTCAAATGATGCCGCTTGTTATTCGCATGATCGACGGTCTGGATCAATTTGTTGAGTTGGATGTCCCATTCAACCTAGACGAGCGTCGTGCACGCATCGAGTTTTTGCGCGACAACGTGGATCGATCTGATATTACGGTTGCGGAGAAATTCCGTCAGGTGCTAGAAGCCTACAATATCGAGCTTCAGTACGGTCGAGGTATGGAGACGTACAGCGACACCATCGAACTCAATGGCGTAACTCGCGACGTCGACTTCCTACGTATCGGTCGTGTGTCTTTGGTTTACCAAACGACCGACGGTGAAGAAAGTGGTGTGTGGAATCCCGAAACGAAATCTTGGGATAGCCTGCCATCAGGTGACTACGCTGCCGCAATCCGCAAAGGCGTACGTATCGCCAAGAAACAAGCCACCATTGAACTTCTCAACATGCCTGTAGCTGCACCGGAGGCTAACTAATGAAAGCGTTAAATAAAATTTTTGCGGCCCTAACTTTGGGCGGCGCGTTAGCTGTTTCTGGCCTGACCTATGCGCAAGACGCTGCGGAGGCTCCTGCTGAGCCACAAGTGGATCCTCGTGCAGAAGCGGCGGCAAACCTTGAGCAGTTGCTTCAGTTCGTGAAGCAAGGTCAAGCGACCGATGCGAAAGAAAACAAGGCGCGTGAGGCGCGTTTTGCCCAAGCAAAAGCGGATCAGGCTCGTTTGCTAAAAGAAGCAGAAGCCGAGCGCGAGCGTCAAGAGCGCTTGAGTACTCAGCTCGAAAACAAATTCGAAGACAACGAGCTGTTGATTGCCGCTAAGCAAAAGCAGTTAAAAGAGAAGTTGGGTGCATTAACAGAATTGTTTGGCCACTTGACCGCGGCCGCTGGTGATTTGTCGTCGAACATCGAAGTGTCACTCGTATCTTCGCAGTACGCCAACCGTGAAGGTTTCTTGAAAGACTTGATCGCGAAGATGTCAGGCTCTGACAAGTTGCCTCGCATCGAAGAGATCGAGCGAGTGTGGTACGAATTGCTTCGCGAAATCACTGAAACGGGTAACGTCGTTAAGTTTACCGCCGAAGTTGCAACGCCATCCGGTGAGCGCGCTCCTCGTGACGTCATCCGAATCGGTGCGTTTAACATCATCGATGCCAACGGTAACTACCTGGCCTACAACAACGGCAACTTGAGCGAATTGCCTCGTCAGCCTGCAGGTTCTTACACCAGCTGGGCGTCTGATCTAGCCAACGCATCAAGCGGCATGTACCAGTTTGGTATCGACCCAACGGGCCCTACCGGTGGTTCATTCCTAGCTGCAATCATCGATTCGCCGACGCTGGAAGAGCGTTGGCACCAAGGTGGCTACGTGGGTTACGCCATTACTGCAGTCGGTGTGTTTGCTCTGTTACTCGCGGTATACCGTTTGATCGCACTGTCATTGATCTCCAGCAAAGTGAGTGCGCAGTTGAAGTCTTCTGCGGCTAACACCAACAACCCCCTGGGTCGAGTACTGAAGATTCACGAAGATAACCCATCGATGGATCCAGAAACCCTCGAGCTGAAAATGGCCGAAGGCGTGATGCGCGAAACTCCAAAGCTAGAGTCAGGTCTGACCTTGCTGAAGATTATCGCCGCTGTAGCACCTCTGATGGGTCTGCTTGGTACGGTAACCGGTATGATCATCACCTTCCAGGCGATCACGATCTTCGGTGCAGGCGATCCAAAAGCAATGGCTGGCGGTATTTCGAGCGCCTTGGTAACCACGGTTCTTGGTCTGTTAGTCGCAATTCCGACCGTCTTGTTGCACACCTTGGTTAATGGACGTGCGCAGCGTGTGATTCACCTGCTGAACGAGCAAGCGACCGGTATCATTGCCGAGCACTCCGAGACGTCTCACAAGTAGGAGCTAGACTATGTCTGGAGGCATTACTGAAACCATTCTCGCCTTTATGGATAAAGGCGGGGATGTACTCTGGCTGATCGCGATACTTGTGTTCGTTATGTGGACCCTGATTTTCGAGCGCTTTTGGTTTTTTACTTTCGTCTGGCGTGCTGAACGGCGCCTACTGGTCGACAAGTGGGAAACTCGAGCCGAGCGGAAGTCGTGGAACGCGAAGCAAATTCGATCGCGCTTGGTATCACAGAGCAGAGAAGTGATTAACAGCAACATGTCCGTTATTACCACGATGGTCGCCTTGTGCCCCTTATTGGGTCTGTTGGGTACTGTGACTGGTATGATCGAGGTGTTCAACGTAATGGCAGTGACCGGCGGTGGCGATGCAAAGTCAATGGCTGGCGGTGTTGAGCGTTCAACAATTCCGACGATGGCGGGGATGGTGGCAGCGTTATCTGGTCTGTTTGCAAATACCTATTTGCAGCGGATCGCGGAGCGCGAGCAGGAATCACTTGAGGATCAATTGACGTCAGACCACTAATGGTCTGACGACAGAAAGGACATTCGACCAATGCGCAAACTTGCGAAACAAAAAGAAGAGGACGGCGCCGAGATTGATTTGACACCGATGCTTGACGTGGTGTTCATCATGCTGATCTTCTTTATCGTTGTCGCCTCGTTCATCAAGGAGGCCGGGATTGAAGTCAACCGTCCCGATAACTCTAAGTCGGATCCGAGCGATGCGACGAGTATTTTGGTGAATATTCGTAGCGATAACCAAATATGGATGGAAAACCGACGAGTAGATGTGCGTTCGGTTCGAGCTAACATTCAGCGCTTACTGGCGAGCGATCCAGAGCAAGCTGTTACCATCAAAGTGGAAAAAGGTGCTCGTGCCAATGCCGTTGTTGACGTCGCTGACGCGGCTCGTGAAGCGGGCGCTGGCTCGGTTAACTGGGCGAGCGCTGGAGGTAAAAAATGAGCATGAGAGATCAGGCTGCACGCCGTCGTAGTGCTAGTGATGAGGGGCAGATCGATTTAACCCCGATGCTCGACGTGGTCTTCATTATGTTGATCTTCTTTATCGTAACGTCATCGTTCGTTAAAGAGCCCGGTGTTGAGCTGTTCAAGCCACAAGCTTCAACGATGGAAGCGTGTGAACGGGGTACGATCATTTTTGCGGTGGATGGTCAGGGTGACATCTACTACAACAAAAATAAAGTACCTTTAGACCGTGTAAACCGAGTGACAGAAGCGGCCAAAAAGGAAGCTCCACAAGCGAATTTGGTAATCCAGGTGGATCAAGATACGCCTGCTTACGCGGTTGAGGAGCTAATTGACGAGGTGCGTTCGCTACTAACAGCGCCACCCTGTATTTCTACGGATGATGAGGTGTAATCGAGATGGGCAATAGTATTGTGAGGGTTATCATAGCCGCGTTGGTAGCGGTTCCCGTCGCAGTCGGCCTGTTTTTTGTGATGCAGAGCCTAATTGACCGTGAATACGAGCAAGAAGAAGTTAAATCACGAAAAATAGCCGACATTGTCGTTCCCAACAAAGAAATTGAAGTGAACGTCAAAGAAGTCAAACCAGAGAAAGTCGAAGATCCTGAAGAGCCGCCGCCAGATATGCAGCCTTTAGAGTTCGATATGGATATGGACGTCGACGTTGTGAATCTCGCGCCTTCGGCAAAAGTCAATGTATCGATCAACTCATCGGGCATGTCGTCGGGTGATGGTGAGTACCTACCGATCGTAAAAGTTGCGCCGATTTACCCCCGTCGTGCTCAAACGCGCGGTATTACCGGATACTGCATCGTCGAGTACGTCGTCACTAAAACGGGGTCAATTCGCGATCCCATTCCAGTGGATTGTCAGCCCCAGGGTGTTTTCGAGCGTGCAAGCTTAAAAGCGGCCGAAAAGTTCAAGTACAAGCCTCGTGTCGTCGATGGCGAGCCTATCGAAGTGGCCGGTGTACAGAACAAATTCACCTACGAGCTTGAGCAGTAAGCGGGATACGAGATATGCAAAACTTAAGTAACAAATATGTATGGATGCGTGCTGCGGCACTGTCGCTTCCTCTGATGTTGGCGCAAGTTGGCATCGAGAAGGCCTCTGAATCTGTCGGTTTTCAAGCAGGCGTCGCGCTAGCCCAAGAAACCAAAAAGGATGAGCGCGAAACGCGTCGCACCCCAGCTCTTCGTAACAAGGTGTACGAAAAACTGGCGGAGGCGCAAACCGCCGCTGAGGCAAAAGACTGGGCGACAGCCAGGTCTGTGTTAGATGCAATGATTGACGCGTCGGGCAAGCGTGAGCTCAATTCGTACGAGTTAGCTAACGTTTACAACCTATATG
Source organism: Aequoribacter sp. (assembly GCF_965659035.1). Taxonomy (NCBI): domain Bacteria; kingdom Pseudomonadati; phylum Pseudomonadota; class Gammaproteobacteria; order Cellvibrionales; family Halieaceae; genus Aequoribacter; species Aequoribacter sp. The sequence continues at coordinate 21,604 of NZ_CBFHWH010000033.1, forward strand.
CGTTCATTTATTACAGCAACGAAGACTTTCCTGGAGCGCTTGAGGCTTACCGTAACGTCATTGCTCAGCCCGACATCCCTTTGGCGATGGAGACAAACACCAAGTACACCATTGCACAGCTGTATTTCGTGCAGGAAGACTGGAAAAACGGTGTCGATATGCTGCTCGACTGGTTTGCTGTTACCGATCAGCCCTCAGCAACCTCGCACGTCTTGCTGTCTCAAGGTTATTACCAGTTGAAGGACTACGATAATGCCTTGGCGAACGTAAAAATTGCGATTCAGATGGAAGAAGACAAAGGCAGGTTGCCCAAGGAGCAGTGGTACAACCTTGCGCGCTTCTTGTACTTTGAACGTAACGATGTGGACAATACCATCGATATGCTGCGCAACTTGGTGACGTACTATCCGAAAGATCAGTACTGGATTCAGCTCAGCCATATGTACGGTGAGAAAAAAGAAGAAGGTAAGCAGCTTTCCGTAATGGATGCG
>NZ_CBFHWH010000034.1:0-2078 GCF_965659035.1 Aequoribacter sp.
CGCGCGCCATCGGCATCCGCTAAAGTCAGTTCGTAATAATCTTTCTCGCCGGGGATAGGAGTCACCGCGACGTACAACAATTGAGTTGCAAAGGCGCCGGGTATACCGGTCAGAGCGGTATAAACTCGATCCGCAATGCGATGCGCCAGCGTTCGCACTTCGTCTCTAACGGCTTGTTCACTGCCTTGTATAACTAAGGTTTGCTTATTGACGTCGTACAGCGCAAAGTCCGCGGTCAAAGTTTGTTCGCCGGTCAACCGACCAATTAACAGGTACTGTGCGTTCACCATGCGCCAATCGCGAAAAAAGATGTCCTCATCACGAGAGGGCGTACCCAGCATATTTTCTCGTGCCACGGGGGCGAATTGACCGCTGCGGTACAGGTCGTTTTGAATCACGAAAGCCACGTCCTCAGGGGCTACACCGCGCCCGTCCCAAGCAAATGGCGATATTGCGATCACTGTAGGGTTATCGATACCTTGGGTGATTTCAATGACCAACTCAGCGCGTGCCACCGGACTCAAAAACGTGACGACTGAAACAACCACTGACAAAAAAAACGCCTTCATTAGTATCGCAAGTCCTCTGGTTTGAACAATAACTTAAAACGTCGGAACGTCTTCTCGAATTCCCGAGGTGGGAGCTTCTGCAACTCAGGGAACCGAGCAGCCTTTTCTACCGCATTAACCGCCGAACGATCAAATGCCGCATCGCCGCTACTTTGCACCACAGTCACTCCCACGATGTCCCCAGTGGGTATTAACTGCAACTGTAAAACGGTTTGCATCCCGTTGCGAGCACTCGGGGGACGAGACCAGTAATTCACTACCGTTTGACGGATCAACGCTGTATAGCTGGCAGTAAGGTCTTGTTCCGACGAATCGCCCTCGGCGGCCAAACTCTGATCAATATTGGTTTTGGTCAACTTCGCGAGCTCTTCCGCTGTAAAGCGCTGAGCGGGATTACTGGTTTTAGGCTGTGTCCCTGGCGCGACCGTCTCTTTGGGTATCACGGGGGTGGCTGCACTGACTTTGGTATTAATAGGCCTGGTATTGATTTGCTGCGACTGCTGGTTTAATTCCTGCGTCGATGGTCGATTAGGAATGACATCGGTAATCGAGCGTTTAGGCTTAGATTTAGGAATGGAGGCCACGTCCACCAGCTTGGCGCTAATCACTTGCGTGGGCTTCGTGGTTTCGTAGTACTCAGGAATGACCGAATTCCAATTAATGAGCAGCATCAGCAGACCCAAGCCATGAATCACAACCGTGACGGTGACAGGCACCAGGCCGTCGACTAAGGCATACCAGAGCCGTATCACTCTGGAGACTCCGTAACCAAGCCAACATTGGCGGCGCCTGAGGCCTGCAAAGCCACCATCAAATTGACGACTTGACCGTAGGGCACGGCTTGATCACCCCAGACGAGCACCGGCTTATCAGGGTTTGCTCGCAAAACAGCACCAACACGACGCTGCAGCGTTTCAAGGGTAATAGCCGCGGACTCATCACCACCCACGTTAAGGTACAGCTCGCCATTCGCTTTTATGGAGGCGATTAAAGGCTCACTGTCATCGCTATCAACAGCTTGAGCTTCGGCCTTAGGCAATTCGACCTCGACGCCTTGCATCAAAAGTGGTGCGGTAACCATAAAAATAATAAGCAACACCAGCATTACGTCGATGTAAGGCACAACGTTAATTTCAGCTACTGGTCGTAAGCGCTTGCGCCCTGCCATATCAGGCTTGCTCCTGCTGGCGCTGCTTTAAGGCATAGGCTTGGCGATACAGCAAACCTGAAAACTCGTCCACAAAGGTATCGTAGCGGTTCACGAACACATCCACTCTAGCAGTGTAGCGGTTGTAAGCAAGCACGGCGGGGATCGCGGCAAACAAGCCCATAGCAGTAGCCACTAGTGCCTCAGAAATACCGGGAGCCACGGTAGCAAGCGTTGCCTGAGAGCTGCTCGCCAGACCTCGAAACGAATGCATAATACCCCATACTGTTCCAAACAAACCGATGTAGGGACTGGTCGAGCCCACCGACGCCAGAAAGGGCAAGTTTTGCTCTAACCGCTCC
>NZ_CBFHWH010000034.1:2177-5952 GCF_965659035.1 Aequoribacter sp.
ACTGTTCCAAACAAACCGATGTAGGGACTGGTCGAGCCCACCGACGCCAGAAAGGACAAGTTTTGCTCTAACCGCTCCTCCTCGCGCAACATCGCAACTCGCATGGCCCGTCGCGCTCCTTCTAGAATGGCGTCAGCATCCATTTCAGGTTGCTGTGCCAAGCGCGAAAACTCTTTAAAGCCCGCACGGAACAAGCTTTCCATGCCAAGAATGAGTTCGCCATTAGCTGCTCGCTCCGAGCCATCTTTGTAAAGCGACGACAAGTCTGAACCCGACCAAAAGGCGTCTTCAAAATCCAGCATCGCAGACTTAGCGCGCTGAAAATATAAGCCACGCTTCACAATCATGAACCATGAGGTTATCGATGCGAGCACCAGCATGGCCATCACGGCTTGTACCGTAAGACTGGCCTCCAGCACTAAATCCAACAAACTTAATTGCTCTTCCAAGACTTAGCCTCCATTCATGACTTTTAATAGCGCATCATGCATAACTTCGGGCAAGCGCACTGGGGTTTGAGTCGTTCGATTGACGCATGCACATTCGACAAGTGCATCTGCCAAGAGTTCATCGTTTCTGTACACCGCCTGACGAAGGATAAAACGGGCACCTTTCGCTAGCGTGGGCTCAGCCGTGACCTGCAAGTCGTCATCCAATACTGCACTGCTGAGGTACCGAATTTTGACATCACGCACCACAAACATAAGGCCATCATTAAAAATGCCCTCTTTACCAAAGCCCAATGTACGCATGAATTCAGTGCGTGCACGCTCCATAAACTTGAGGTAATTCACATAATAAACGATACCACCAGCATCGGTGTCCTCGATGTAGACTCGAACAGGCAACGCGAACCGATTCATTCACTAACACCATCGATTGGCAGTTCGCTTTGCGGGCTCAAAGCGCCTTTAACATCCAACCCGAAATGCAAATAGGCATTGCGAGTCACCATGCGCCCGCGGGGTGTCCGCATCATATAACCCTGCTGAATCAAATAAGGCTCGATCACATCCTCGATGGTACCCCGTTCTTCTGAAATGGCCGCCGCCAAACTCTCTACCCCGACAGGACCGCCGTCGAACTTCTCGATCATAGCCAGCAATAAACGACGATCGAGGTGATCAAACCCTTGCACATCCACGTTCAGCATATCCAAGGCACGATCGGCAATAGCCTGCGTGACGGCGCCGTCGCCTTTGACTTCCGCAAAATCTCGAACACGGCGCAGCAAACGGTTGGCGATACGCGGGGTTCCGCGCGAACGGCGCGCGACTTCCAAGGCACCACCTTCGTCCATATCCACACCCAGTATTTTGGCGGAGCGCGACACGATCGTCGCTAAATCTGCCACGTTGTAAAACTCTAAGCGCTGCACAATACCGAATCGATCTCGTAAGGGAGAAGTCAACAAGCCCGCGCGGGTCGTCGCTCCGACCAGCGTAAACGGCGGTAAATCGAGTTTAATTGAGCGTGCCGCCGGTCCCTCACCGATCATAATATCGAGCTGGTAGTCCTCCATCGCTGGATAAAGAACTTCTTCTACGAAGGGGCTCAAGCGATGAATCTCATCAATAAACAACACATCGCCAGGCTCTAAATTCGTCATCAAAGCTGCAATATCACCCGCTTTATCCAACACAGGGCCCGACGTCGTTTTTAAGGAGACTCCCATTTCATTGGCAATAATTGATGCCAAGGTCGTCTTACCCAAACCTGGAGGACCAAAGATTAAGGTGTGATCTAAAGGCTCACCGCGCCCCTTTGCGGCTGATAAAAATATGTCCATTTGCTCTTTCACGGCCGACTGACCAATGTAGTCGGCGAGTGATTTCGGGCGTATCGCTCGGTCAATGACTTCCTCGCCTCTGCCTTCAGTCTGCGGAGCAATAAGTCTATCTGTCTCAATCACCGAATTACCCCTTTACTTATTTCGACACTGTCGAGCGCAATGCGAGCCGAATGAGTGTCTCGCTATCAAGATCCTGATCGCCGGCTACAGATTGCACTAAACGACTCGCTTCTTGAGGTTTGTAACCCAAAGCCACCAGTGCACTTTCCGCATCGGCTATTGGGTCATGAGCAACATTAGCACTAACAATCCCACCTGCATCTTCACCCCGAGGCGACAACTGACTCAGCCAATCACCCAAGCGGTCGCGCATCTCCACAATCAAACGCTCGGCCGTTTTTTTACCCACCCCAGGCAAAGCAACCAATGCGTTGACATCATTGCGCCCGACGCAGCGCGCGAAAGCCACTGCATCCATACCCGATAAAATCGCCAAGGCGAGCTTGGGGCCCACACCATTCACTTTAATAAGCTGGCGGAACAACTGTCGGTCGGTATCGTCAACAAAACCGTACAAAAGCTGCGCGTCTTCACGCACCACAAAATGGGTCAAAACAAGGACATCTTCGCCCAGTGCCGGCAACTGAAACAAGGTCGTCATCGGCACTTGAATTTCATAACCCACGCCGGCCGCTTCGACGACAATCTCGGGGGGTTGCTTAACAATTAATCGGCCGCGAATACTGCCTATCACTGTAACTCCTTAACGCAAGCGTTTGCGTGCAACCGACGTCGCACCCGCAATGTGAATCATACTGGATTGTGTGTGTGCATGACACAGTGCGGCAGCGAGGGCATCGGCGGCGTCTTCTGCGGGCACCCCCGGCAAGGACAACAACCTTGATACCATGTGCTGCACTTGAGTTTTGTCCGCCCCACCTGAACCCACCACCGACTGTTTAATTTGTCGCGCCGAGTATTCGTTCACGCTCATACCGCGGGTAACACAAGCCACGATAGCGGCTCCACGCGCATGCCCCAATTTCAGAGCGGCGTCAGCACTACGCGCTAAAAACACCTGTTCAATAGAAAGCTCAGAGGGACTGTAGCATTGGATTAACTCTTCCAGGGATTCAGACAGTACCTTCAGCCTAGCGGGAATGGCTTTATCAACCAAGCGTATGACACCGCTGGTGACGTATCTTGACTTACCCTGATTGAATTCGATGATGCCAAAGCCCGTTTTCCTCGAGCCAGGATCTATGCCTAATATGATTGCCATAAGCGCACCTGAACGTGTGCGCTTATTAGATCACATCTTACTGAGATTCACAGCGTATGCGCCAATTTCTTGGCGCAACAGATTACTCGGCAGATTGCGCTTTTTGCTCACGCAGACGAATATTCAACTCGCGCAACGCCTTGGCGTCTACAGTTCCCGGCGCATCGGTCATCACACAGGCTGCACTTTGTGTTTTCGGGAAGGCAATCACGTCGCGGATAGACTGTGCGCCCGTCATCAACATGACCAAACGATCCAAGCCAAAGGCCAAGCCACCGTGTGGTGGCGCACCGAATTTTAGGGCCTGCAACAAGAACCCAAACTTCTCTTCGGCTTCTTCGGCCTCAATGCCTAGCACTCGAAAGACAGCGCGCTGCATTGCCTGATCGTGGATACGAATGCTACCACCACCCAGCTCGGTACCATTCAAGACCATATCGTAAGCGCGGCTTAGTGCCGATCCAGGGTTGGCCTCAAGCTCTTCAGGAGTGCACGACGGGGACGTAAATGGATGGTGCAAAGCCGTCCAGGAACCATCGCCTGCTTTCTCAAACATTGGGAAATCCACCACCCAAAGCGGCGCCCAGCCGGCAGCAACTGCGCCCATATCGTGACCGACTTTGATACGCAATGCGCCCATCGATTCTTCAACCATCTGACGCTTGCCAGCACCGAAGAACACAATGTCGCCGTCCTTCGCT
>NZ_CBFHWH010000034.1:6049-20823 GCF_965659035.1 Aequoribacter sp.
CGTCGATACGTTCCATCAAGCTCATGACGATCTCGTCAGGCATAAACTTCAAAATCGGCGATTGCAAGCCGGCAACACCCTCGGCCAACTGATTCACCTTAACCCAGGCCAAACCTTTAGCACCGTAAATGCCGACAAAATCTGTATAGTCGTCAATCGCTTTGCGGCTGAGCTGTGCGCCGCCATCGATTTTAAGCGCTGCCACGCGTCCTTCTGGATCATCCGCAGGTGCCCTGAAAACTTTAAAATCGACTTGCTGCATCAAGTCATCGACCGAGACCAGCTCGTAAGGAATACGCAGGTCTGGCTTATCGGAACCAAAGCGCTCCATCGCATCCGCGTAGGTCATCCGTGGGAAGTCACCCAGATCCACACTCAATACCGAGCTAAACAATTCACGAATCATGGTTTCGGTGATACCCATGATGTCGGACTCATCGATAAATGAGGCCTCGATATCTATCTGGGTAAACTCAGGCTGACGATCGGCACGTAAATCTTCATCGCGGAAGCACTTAGCAATTTGGTAGTAACGATCAAAACCCGACACCATCAAGAGCTGCTTGAACAACTGCGGCGATTGCGGCAGTGCAAAAAACTGACCGGGGTGGGTGCGGCTGGGTACCAAATAATCACGTGCACCCTCAGGAGTAGCGCGCGTTAAAATGGGCGTCTCTATGTCTAAAAAGCCCTGATCTTCCAGCGAAGCTCGCACCGCGCTGGTAATTTTTGAACGAAGCACCAGCTTTTGTTGCATCTCAGTGCGGCGCAAATCCATGTACCGATAGTGCAAGCGCACCTCTTCCGAAACCGACGTGTGCTCATCAAGCTGAAACGGCGGCGTCTCGGCTTGGTTTAGTATCACCAATTCCTTGCCAAGCACCTCAATCTGACCGGTGGCCATATTCGGATTGATCGTGGCATCCGTTCGAGCCCGCACTCGCCCGGTAATTTTCAACACGTACTCACTGCGTACGCGGTCTGCCAAGGCAAAGGCCTCAACCGTGTCGGGATCAAACACCACCTGCACAATACCTGCGCGGTCGCGGACGTCTAAGAAAATGACACCACCGTGGTCTCGGCGACGATCCACCCACCCACACAATGTCACGGTTTGGTCGATGTGCTCGCTTCTTAGAACGCCACATAAATGACTGCGCATACTGATTACCTATTGCTGTGTTACTGAACGGCTTTTGCCGTTCATAAAATACGCCGTTAGCTCAATCGCCACCCGACGAGCTTCCTGAGCTGGCACTACTCGAGCTATCTCCAGCTAAATTCTTTTGGCCGCTTTTTTTAAAATCGGTTTCGTACCATCCACCACCTTTCAGGCGAAAACCTGCTGCAGAAACCTTTTTCAGTAGCGTTTCTTTGCCACACTTGGGGCACAAAGTTAAAGGCTCGTCACTGATTTTTTGTAAAGCCTCGTGCGTCGCCTCACAAGCGCTGCACGCATACTCATAAATCGGCATGAATAATCCTCTTCTCACGCATGATTACGCCAAACCGAAAATTCGGCGCGAAATTCTAACCCACGAGCACCCCAAGTCCAAGCTAAGAAGCCGATTTACTGGGGGAAATTGCCGCGTCTTGCCGATATGGGGCTGTACGGTCTGCATTGCAAGGCTTACACTTTCAGATTATTTTTTTATTAGGTCATGAGATCACTATGCGCACTAGCCAAACCCTAATTTCTACGCTTAAAGAAACACCCGCAGACGCCGAAGTGATTAGCCACCGCTTAATGCTGCGAGCCGGCATGATCAAAAAATTGGCATCGGGCTTGTACACCTGGATGCCTCTAGGCCTTAAGGTCTTGCGCAAAGTAGAACGTATTGTTCGCGAAGAAATGGATGCCGCTGGGGCAATCGAACTGCTCATGCCTGTCGTTCAACCGGCCGAATTATGGCAGGAGTCTGGCCGCTGGGCGCAATATGGCCCCGAACTACTCCGCATGCACGACCGCCATACGCGTGAGTTTTGCTTAGGCCCCACCCACGAAGAGGTGATTACCGACATTGCCCGAAACGAACTCTCGAGCTACAAGCAATTGCCGCTAAATTTTTACCAAATCCAAACCAAATTTCGAGACGAAATCCGCCCCCGCTTCGGTGTAATGCGAGCACGCGAATTCACTATGAAAGACGCCTATTCGTTCCACATCGACCAAGCGTCACTGGAAGAGACTTACTGGGTCATGCATCGCGCGTACAGCAATGTATTCGATCGTTTGGGTTTAATGTACCGCCCGGTAGAGGCCGACACAGGGAGCATTGGCGGCAGCCACTCGCACGAGTTTCATGTGCTTGCTGACTCGGGTGAAGACGACATCGCGTTTAGCAACGAAAGCGATTTTGCTGCCAATGTAGAGCTTGCGGAGGCAGTAGCACCCAACATTGAACGGTCCGCACCCAGCCAGCCCATGACTGAGCTTCATACCCCGGGAGTCAAAACGATTGAGGACCTTGCGACGACGCAAGGGATCGACCCAGCACAAAGCGTCAAAACGTTAATAGTCGCCGGAGCACAAGAAGGCGACTGGATTGCGCTAGTCGTGCGCGGCGACCATCGTTTAAACCAGATCAAAGCTGAAAAGCTACCCCAAGTAGCGTCACCATTAAAAATGGCTGAGGAACAAGACGCGATTAAGGTGTGTGGCGCGGGTTTTGGTTCTATTGGTCCGGTTGGCCTGTCTATACCCGTTGTAGTCGACCGCGCCGCGGCGGTGCTGGCTGATTTTGCCTGCGGCGCCAACAAGCCCGATTACCACCTAACCGGCGTGAATTGGGAGCGCGATGTCACCGCCGCCCTCATCGCTGACTTACGTGAAGTCGTCGAAGGCGACCCCAGCCCCGACGGGAAAGGGATCCTTGAGATTAAGCGCGGCATTGAAGTCGGGCACATTTTCCAACTCGGACAAAAATACTCCGAAGCCATGAATGCTCAGGTTTTGGACGCCAACGGCAAAGCGCAAACCCTGTCGATGGGTTGCTACGGCATTGGTATTAGCCGAATTGTTGCCGCCGCTATCGAACAAAACCATGACGACAAAGGCATCATTTGGCCCGATGCAATGGCCCCATATCAAGTCGCCATCGTACCTTTGAACATGCAAAAGTCAGAGGCCGTTGCTCAAGCTGCCGAAACTTTATACGCCCAACTCACAGACGCGGGGATTGAAGTGCTGCTAGATGATCGCAACGAGCGCCCCGGCATCAAGTTCGCTGACATGGAGCTGATAGGTATTCCACATCGCATTGTGATTGGAGACCGATCGCTGGCCGAAGGGCAATTGGAGTATAAGCATCGCGCTGCCCCTGACTCCGAGAACATTGCGGTGACAGATACGCTTATCTTGTTAAAAAGCAAGCTTGGCCTCGCTTAAACCACCCTTTGGGGAGCACGCATGGACTTATCAACCATAACGCGCTGGAACACAGCGCTGGCACTGACAGTCGACGCACAGGGCAGCGCCGAATTCTTTCCTGCCTTAATTACAGCGCTGCGCGAGATGCTTCCTTTGTCTTACCCACAAGTTTGGTTATACCACAGAGACCTGCCGCCCCAAGTGGTCTATCACGATATCCCAAAGCATGCGATCCCTTCGCAAATCGACGAGTATTTAGAGGGCCCGTACCGAGAGGACCCCTTTTATCAGGTCTCGATGGATAACCCTAAAGGCTCGATTTATCGCCTGGGTCGCATCAGCGGAAATCTAAAAGACAGCGTTTACTACCAGACCTATTACGGTGATACCGGCACCGTCGACGAATTGGTGTTTTTAAGCAAACTCGATGACGGTAGCGTAATCAACTTAAGCATCATGCGGTTACCAAAACAAGGTGAGTTTGCTGATAGTGAGTACCAACTTCTGTATTCTCTCGCGCCCACGGTTTCGGCCTTAATTCGAGCCCATGCCAGAAACCAACAGTTCGCAATCGACTACCTGATTCAGCCCGGTATTGACTATCAGATCGACCAAGCTTTTAAGACCTTTGGCAGCTCGTTATTGTCAGCGCGCGAGCACGAGGTACTCGAACTCATGCTGAAGGGCTATAGCGCTGAGGTGGGCGCTGAACGACTCAGCATCGCGCTGGAAACCTATCGAAGGCACCGCAAAAATTTGTACAAAAAACTCGACATTAACTCCCAAGCAGATTTATTTAGCCTGTTTATTGCTTCTTTATCGTGCGTAGGCGAGGCAAAAGGTGAAGACCCTCTCTCTATTTATATGGCCTAGATGCGTCGTGCAGAAAGTCGATACCTCCCCAGTAAAATCAAACTAACCCACGCAGGGCAATTATCCCTCTACAATTCACCTAGCTCAGCTGAGACACTATCGTTTTGCAGAAATTTTAGGCATGACCATAGAGACCGAGTGGTTTTTAAAAACCTACCCCAACATCACAACCATTGAAGCAATTATGCCCGACTGCAACGGCATCATGCGGGGCAAATGGGTGCCAGTTGAGAAGCTCGACAAACTGTTTAGTGGCGATGCGAAGCTGCCCAAATCAGCCTTAAATTTGGACGTTTGGGGACGTGACGTCGAAGAGCTCGTGTTCGAATCAGGCGATGAAGACGGTTTGTGTGCAGCGGTTGAGGGCTCACTTCAAGCGACGCCTTGGTCACCTGGTGAGCGCTACGGCGAGTGCCAACTGACCATGCTAAATCAAGACGGTTCACCCTACATGGGAGACCCTCGGCAAGTACTGCAAGCCATCGTCAAAAAATACCACGCGCAGGGCTGGCATCCTGTAGTCGCTGGCGAGCTGGAATTTAGTTTGGTGACGCTCAATCACCAACGCCCGGTCCACACCAGTAAAACATTACCGGGCGAACTCCCCATCGGCGGCAATCTTTACGGAACCGATTCGCTGCTCGAACACGAAGCTCTTCTCGATGATATTCGCCAAGCCTGCCAGATTCAGTCACTGCCGTTTGATGGCGTCGTAAAAGAATCGGCACCATCGCAATACGAAATCAACATGCGGCATCATTCCGACCCTTTATTGGCAGCGCGTCAGATCCTGCAAATGCGGCGCTTAGTTAAGGGCGTAGCGAGCAAGCACGGCTTTGTTGCAACCTTCATGCCCAAGCCTTTCATCGGCGAATCCGGTAACGGCATGCACATTCACATGAGCCTTTTAGATAACGATGACCGCAATTTATTTGATAATGGCCAAGAACAAGGATCCGAACTTTTGCAACACGCCATTGCGGGCATGTTGAAGCACATGCGCGATTGCACCCTAATCTTTGCACCTCACATCAACAGTTATCGGCGCTTGGAGCCCGGCGTTCACGCCCCAACCTACCCGGCCTGGGGCTACGAAAACCGCACGGTCGCATTGCGTGTTCCAACCGGCGCAACTAAATCGAGACGCATCGAACATCGCGTGGCAGGGGCCGAAGCAAATCCCTACTTAGTCATGGCCGCCGTGCTTGCGGCCGCTTGGGATGGTTTGACCAACAAACTCACCGCGCCTCCCCCGATAACGGGTGATGGTTATGCACAGACCATCGACCCATTACCTATTCACATTCACGAGGCGGTCGAGATCTTTTCTGCGTCGAGCTTTATCGCTGAAGGCCTTAGTCCCGAGCTACGGCGCCACCTTGCCCTGACAAAAGAACAAGAAATTTTAGAATTTCGGCGCTATATTAGTACTATGGAGTATCAAACTTACCTGCAATACTGATGCTATGAAACTATCGCACATCACTCTATGCTTGCTGCTGGCGATTACAGCCAAAAGCTATGCTATCGAGGCGACCACGCCTGCAAGCTGCCGACAGCAACTGCATCAGCTAACCGAGTACGGAAGTCCAGACAAAACGAAGGCGCCCGAGCCACTCATGTTGCTCGTGTGGAACGTTCAAAAATTTGCAGACCCCTCCGCACTCGCGTGGTTGGAAGAAAGGTCTGCGCAAATCATTATGACTCAAGAGTCGATCGCCTCTGTTCAACGGGATTTCGCCGAGAACCTGAATGCGACCGATACTTTTTCACCCGGCTATCGTACCTTTGACAACGAGACCTCAGGCGTAGGCATCGTCACCACCCTCGAGACACTAATGAGTTGCGCTTGGCAACACGAAGAACCGTGGTTACTTACCCCAAAAGCCACCTTGGTCAGTGCTCTGCGAACCGCCAACCAGATCTTACTCGCGGTGAACCTCCATGCCATAAATTTCAGCCTTGGCACGCAAGAATTGCAGGAACAACTGGATGCAATCTCTAACGTGATCGATCAATACACTGGGCCTATCGTGGTCGCAGGCGATTTCAACACATGGTCTAAGGCCCGCACCGAAATCCTGCAGCGATTCATACAACGGCACGAATTAACCGAAACCAACTTTGACCCCGACTACCGCGTGCGACCATTTTCATACCCTCTGGACCACATACTCACAAAAAATTTGGAGGTGCTCACAGCACAATCTGAGCACAGCGAACTCTCTGATCATACCCCCTTGATGATGACGATCCGCACATCCCAAGCCGAGAGACCCGAATTGGCTTTTCGCCGCCCAACGGAAATCGAAAGACCTTTACCAAAAAGATAGGTACACTTTTACGCTCAATGCAAGACAAGAGCACTAATCGATCTATGAGTGATAAACCCCAAATACGCCCCCTAATGGTCATGCTGTTTATAGGCCTCCCCATCCTCGCTGTAATTATCACCCCCTTGTGGGCCTGGTATGCGGGCTTTACTGGCACGCAGTGGCTAATTGCTCTGGCGTTTCTGTATCTTAACGGCCTAGGAATTACCGCAGGCTACCATCGACTTTGGGCCCATAAAGCCTACCAAGCACATCCAGTTGTGAGATTTTGGTTTGCCGTATGGGGGGCAGGTGCCTTACAAAACAGCGTGTTCGTGTGGGCATCGGATCATCGCCGTCACCATCGTCATGTCGACGATAATGACCATGACCCCTACTCTGCAGGCAGAGGTCTTTGGTTTAGCCACATCGGCTGGATGCTGAGAGATCACACCACCAACACAGAGGACTTTTCGAACATCAAAGACCTTCTGAAAGACCCTATCTTACAGTGGCAACACAAGCACTATGTAGCCATTACGGCGTTCATGAATATCGCGCTGCCCATCGGTATTGGTGTGTTACTAGGCGATATCATGGGAACGCTAATAAGCGTTGGCTTAGTGCGTCTAGTGGTTAATCATAACGTCACCTTTTTTATAAATTCGCTCGCTCATTACTGGGGTACACGGCCCTATACTGAGGCCAACAGCGCTCGCGACAATGGCTTTTTAGCGTTTTTGACCTACGGCGAGGGCTACCACAACTATCACCACATTTTCCAAACTGACTATCGAAACGGCATTCGTTGGTGGCAATGGGACCCAACCAAATGGCTGATTTTTGGTTTAAGCAAGGTGGGCTTGTGTTGGAATTTGGTGCGCGTTGACAACTTCAAAATTCAACGCGCCATCATGGATACCACGTTTGAGCGAGCTCGGCGCCAATTAGAGCAACACGATAACTGGCCGCTCCGAGAAATGCTGGAGCACGAGTACGCCGCATTCTCCGAATCCGTCAGACAATGGCGGGAACTGCAGTCTCAACGCTATGAAAAACACAAAGAGGCACTCGGCGAGGTGTGGACGCAACGTCGAGCTCAACTCCAACAGCGATGGGAACAGACTCAACTGCGCGACCAACTCAAACTACTAGAACTTAATCTTCGCAACCAGCACCGCCGCGTGCAGTTATTACTCGAGCAATCTCAATCTTTAGCAGCTGCTTAAGCGTAGCGAACAGGAGGTGATATGACGATTTACGACTATACAGTTCAGGACATGCAGGGTCAGGAAGTCGCACTTGAGCAATACCGTGGCAAGGCGCTGCTGATTACCAACACCGCGAGCAAGTGTGGCTTTACACCTCAGTTCGAGGGTCTGGAGTCTTTGTACCAGAAGTACCAAGAACGAGGTTTAGTGATTTTGGGGTTTCCGTGTAACCAATTTGGCGGTCAAGACCCGGGGAACAACGATCAGATTTTAGATTTCTGCGTCAAAAATTATGGCGTTAGCTTTCCCATGCATCAAAAAATTGACGTGAATGGCTCTGGTGCGCACCCATTATTCGATTATCTAAAAAAAGAAGCTAAGGGCGCTCTTGGCACCAGCAGAATCAAATGGAACTTCACCAAGTTTTTGATCGGGCGTAACGGTGAAGTCTTGGGCCGTTATGCGCCGTTAACCAAGCCCGAAGCGCTGGAGCAGGATATTGAAAAAGCCCTAGCAAGCTAGGGCAGCCAATAGGCTTTAATGCTCGCGTGTCGCGCGAAATACGATATCCGGGTAGCGTTCTTGCATGAGATTTAAGTTCACACGAGTAGGGGCAAGGTAAGTCAAGTGCCCTCCCCCATCAACGGACAAATGCTCTTCTGCCTTTTTACGAAACTCTTCCAGTTTCCTCGGGTCCTTCGCGTGTACCCAGCGCGCTGTGTACACGCTGACCGGCTCGTAGATCGCTTCAACTTTGTATTCGTCTTTCAATCGATAAGCAACCACGTCAAACTGCAATTGCCCCACGGCGCCGACAATCAAATCAGAGGATCGCAAAGGCGAAAACACCTGGGTCGAGCCCTCCTCAGACAACTGCTGTAAACCTTTTTGCAGCTGCTTGGCTTTCATCGGGTCTTTCAATCGAATGCGCCGGAAAAGCTCCGGTGCGAAATGAGGAATACCCGTAAACTGCAGCGACTCGCCCGCCGTAAATGTATCACCCAACTGAATGGTGCCGTGGTTGTGCAAACCAATAATGTCGCCCGCGCAGGCCTGTTCAACTAAAACACGATCACCAGCCTTGAAGCTCACTGCGTCAGCAATGCGGAGTTCCTTGCCCAATCGCACGTGGTGCATTTTCATGCCCTTGGTGTACTGCCCAGAACAAACCCGCAAAAACGCGATACGGTCTCGATGTTTTGGATCCATATTTGCCTGGATTTTAAATACAAACCCAGAGAAGTCGGACTCTTGGGCGGCGACCGTGCGCACTGTCGTCTCTCGGGCTTGGGGTTCCGGTGCCCACTCTACAAAATCATCGAGCATTTCGCGCACACCAAAGTTAGCAAGTGCGGTGCCAAAGTAAACGGGGCTTAAGCGGCCAGCCAAAAATTCATCCAGCGAAAATTCGTGGCTCGCGCCTCTAACTAGATCGATCGTATCCACAAAATCGTCGTACTCGTCATCTAGCAAAGTACGCGCCGCATCTGAATCCAAACCCTGAATGCGCTCGTCGGGGTGCAAGGTGTGACCGTGACCCTGTTTAAAACAGTGGATGGTATCGGTGTATAAATTGTATACGCCCTTGAAATGACGCCCCATACCGATCGGCCAGTTGATGGGTGCACCCTGAATATCCAGCACCTCCTCAATTTCGTCGAGCAATTCGATAGGGTCTCGAATATCGCGATCGAGCTTATTCACAAAGCTAAAAATCGGCGTATCGCGCAAGCGGCACACATTCATTAATTTAATGGTGCGATCCTCTACGCCCTTGGCGCCATCAATGACCATGAGAGCCGAATCGACCGCTGTCAACGTACGGTAGGTATCTTCCGAAAAATCCTCGTGTCCCGGCGTATCCAGCAGATTCACCGTGCGCTCATGATAGGGGAACTGCATCACCGACGAGGTCACTGAAATGCCGCGCTCCTGCTCCATGGTCATCCAATCGGAGGTCGCATGTGGCCCACGCTTACCTTTGACCGACCCCGCCACTTGTATTGCGCTACCCAACAGCAGCAGCTTCTCGGTAATGGTAGTCTTACCCGCGTCGGGGTGAGAGATAATCGCGAAAGTTCGTCGATTAGAGGCCGAGGCGGGCAGGTAGTTATCAGACATAGTTAGGGTATCGTCTTGTGGCTGTGCATTTGAGGGGCGCAATTTTCGCCGATGTGAGCCACTTACACAACAACCGTTAGCTCGGGCCTCTACAATACGCTACTTTCAGGCATTTCAGCGAGCTCCTTTTCCATATGCTCTAAGAGAATAGACACATAGCGCATTGCGAGGTTCTATCGGTATACTTGACCGCATCGGAGACCAATATGCCTCATCTGTCCAAAGTTCACCTAAATCAACTCTTTATCGTTAGGGCCCTAGCGTTGGTGGCTTTTGCTGTGGGACTGTTATATCTCGCCGCGACCACGTCCGACTCCGATGTCATTACCGAAAGCACAGCAGCGCTGGTTGTACTCGCTTCCATCACTGCGATCAGCGCCTGGTACTTCCGCGAAAAGCAGGCAGTCACCGATTTGCAGCTATCACAACAAATCGCCGTCGACATTTTAGGGTGGAGCTTTTTGATGTATTTAACAGGGGGAGCCAACAACCCGTTCATCTCTTATTTGCTTGTACCCGTCATTATTAGCGCCGCTGTGCTGCATCAAAAATTCACAGCAGTCATGGCGCTCGCAGCTTTATTGGCGTACAGCCTACTACTGCAGTACCACCTGCCTTTTAGCCCACTGTCACCTGCTGTGGGAAACACAACAATGCACGGTGGTGCAATGAGCAACACACATATCTTAGGCATGTGGTTCAACTTCGCGCTGAGTGCCGCACTTGTTGTACTCGTGGTCAGCCGCATGGCTCATGCTATGCGTCAACGTGAGCAAAAAGCGGCTAAGTTGCGCGAGAACAGTCTGCGCGACGAACAAATCCATGCGATTGCCACCATGGCCGCAACCACGGCTCATGAACTCGGCACGCCCTTAAATACTCTGAGTTTGTATGCAGACGAACTCAAACACCTCTGTGGTAACAAGCCCGAAGTCGAAAACCTACTCAACGCAATGGAAGAACGACTCGACCAATGCGGGCAGATCACGCGAAAACTTGCCAGTCGAGCAGAAATAGACAAACTTAGAGCGCAATCAAGCCAGCTCGCTCAGCCTTGGCTCGAGGGTGTTATCGCACAGTGGAAAAATAAACGACCCGAAGCACACATTGCGCTGCAAACCGATGAACAATGCCAAGATACCTCGATAAAGATAGATCAGACACTAGCCCCCGCCATCGAAAATTTGCTTAATAACGCGCTGGAGGCGGGTAGCGAGCTTATTGAAGTCAGCCTCAGCTGCTCCGGCAAGGAAATTCAGATCGCGATTCGCGATTACGGCTCGGGCATTCCTAGCGAAATACTGACACAGATCGGCAAAACCGTCATTCAAGACTCGGAAAAGGGGCTTGGTATCGGCTTGATGTTAACTCACGCGACCATCAATAATCATGGCGGCAGCTTGTTGCATCATCAACCCGCAGACGGCGGCACGCTGACGACTGTGATATTGCCACGAGAAAGGTGTTAGCGCATGCAACGTGTCTTGATAATTGATGATGATCAGATCTTTGCAGAGACGGCACAACGTGCATTCGAGCGCGAGGGGTTTGAAGCGACATTCGAGTGCTCCGCAGATTCGGCCCTGACGAAAGCGTTAACTTGGCGCCCCGAGTTCGTGCTCCTCGATCTGAACTTAGGCGAGACCAGCGGGCTGACATTGCTTCCAAAACTCATCGAAACTTTGGGGGCCACCACCAAAATCGTGATCTTAACGGGGTATTCAAGTATTGCCACGGCCGTTGAGGCGACTCGTCTGGGCGCCCATAACTATCTGTGCAAACCCACCAAACTGCGAGACATTGTTGCCTGCTTTACCGGCAAAAAACCATCCGAGACGAAAATACCGGATCAGCCACCCTCGGTAGAGCGCGTAAAATGGGAGCATATTCAACGAGTACTGCAAGAACATGATGGCAATATATCGGCAACAGCTCGTGCCTTAAGTATGCATCGGCGCACACTACAGCGCATTCTCGCCAAAAAGCCGGTGGCGCGTTAATCTCCGGCACAGTCCCCTAACAGCTTCGACAATTGACTCTGAAGCTGCTCACCAATCGACCAGATACTCAAGGTTCTGCCTGGGCATTCTTGTTGCACGGACGTCACAGTCAAACCTTGATAACCACAAGGGTTAATCCTGGCAAACGGCTCTAAGTCACAATCGACATTCAAACTTAAACCATGAAAGGTGCACCCCTTGCGGACACGCAAGCCCAACGCGGCAATCTTGCGCCCTTCAACATAAACACCCGGAGCCTTAGGATCCGCTTGCGCCTGCAAGCCAAACTCATCCGCTAAAATTTCGATGATAGCGTTTTCAATAAGCGTCACAACCTGTCTGACGCCGAGTTTACGCCGCTTTAAATCGACCAGCAGATAAATTACCAATTGCCCGGGGCCATGGTAGGTTACCTGCCCACCACGATCAGTCTGTACCACAGGAATGTTACCCGGTGCCAAAAGGTGTTCCGCTTTTCCCGCCTGGCCCTGAGTGAATACAGGCGGGTGCTCCAAGGCCCATAATTCATCGGGGGTGCCGGCTAACCTGCTATCTGTAAATAGGCGCATGGCCGCATAGGTCCGAGCATAGTCAGCTCGGCCTAACATTTTATGCAAAACGGGAAAGGACACGCGATTCCCTAAACGACAAAACCACGAATAGGGTGGGCACTAAATCACCATATTCACTAAGCCAGAATCCATTAATGCTTGATGCATTGCCGACAATTGCGGCTCTCCCGTTGCGGTAATGGTAACTGTGAGTGAGCAAAACGTACCCTCGCGGCTGACCTTACGAGAAATCTGTGCTCTGTCAAATCCCGGCGCATGGGTCTCTACGATCTCGAAAATTGTTGTTTCAAAATGATCGCATTGCCGACCTAAAATTTTGACGGGGTACTCGCAAGGAAATTCGATTTTGGGCGGTTCAGGCTGACTCATGTGACTGGCTTCCTACTCTTTAGGTTCGGGCGACAACAGTGTGTCGATCCACATAAGAATGCGATCCCACAAACGCGCAAAAAAGCCAGCCTCTTCGACATCGTGTAGCGCAACGACCGGCCCTTCATAGATTTGCTCTTCGTCAAGGCGCAAACTGACTCGCCCCACTTCGTCACCCCTTTTTATGGGGGCTGACAGGGGTTCATTCAAGGTCACAACTTGTGCAATATTTCGGCGCTCACCTCGGGGCAATGTCAGAGTGATGGCATCGACAACACCCACACTCAGGTAATCGGCCAAACCCATCCATACCTCGGGCTTCTCCATCTCACGCTCAGGGGGCAGTAGTTCCGCGGTTTCGAAATACCGGAACCCATAGTTCAGCAAACTGCGTGTTTCGCTCGCGCGAGTTTTAGCGCTACTGGTACCCAGCACCACCGAAATCAACCGCATGTCGCCGCGCTTCGCCGAGGATACTAGGCCGTATCCCGCCTCACTGGTATAACCCGTTTTTAAACCATCAACAGACGGGTCTTCACCCAAGAGCGTATTTCGGTTGTACTGTTTGATGTTGTTAAATGTGTAATCGCGCTCAGCGTAGATTTGATAATGCGTTGGAAAATCCTGAATAATCGCCTTCGCCAACAGCGCAAGATCATGCGCTGTCGTGAGATGATTAGGCGAGGGTAAACCGTGTGAGTTTTCAAAGTAGCTGTCGTTCATGCCCAAACGCTGCGCGTGGGTGTTCATCATATCCGCAAAAGCAGTTTCATTGCCCGCTAAGTGCTCGGCAATTGCAACCGTAGCATCATTACCCGACGAGATAACAATGCCTTTTTCCAAATCGCTAATAGAGACTTCCATGCCAGGCTCCAGCCACATCAGTGACGAACCCTTGAATATCGGGTTTTGCGCCCAGGCATTTTCGCTGATCAAGACCTTGTCGTCGAACGCCACTCGACCGCGCTCAATCTCGTAACTCAGCACGTAACTTGTCATCAACTTGGTCAAACTGGCCGGGGGAAGCTGTTCGTTCGCGTTGCTCTCGGCAATGACATAGCCGGTAGTAGCGTCGATTAAATAGTGAGCTCTCGCAGCGACCTCTGGTGGTGCGGGAATGATGGCAGCGGAAACCGATACGCTAAACCCCAGAGCGGCCGCGGCGGCCAGTAGTTTTTGCATGAGAATTTTGTTCCTTTTAGGTCGACATGTAGATGTTAACGGATCAGACTTGACGATCAAAGCACTACGCCTTCGCGAATACGGCTGTACTCTTTAAATCCAGCCTCGAGCACGCGGTTCTCGAGGGCCCCTAGCTCTTTTGAATCATCGATGGGGCCAATTCGGACTCGATACACTATTTTGTCGGCAAACCGTGCCGGACTAATGAAGACAGGAAAAGTCGTTCTATTTTGTAGTTCTTTACGGCGGAGCTCGGCGCTGTCACGAGAAGAAAACGCCCCCACCTGCAAATAGCGATAGGCGTCATCAGTGCTCGCGCGCAAGTCTTCAGTACCCTCAATGGATAAGACTTCTAGATGCACCTGCGCTGTGCCGGCCTGGTCGAAACCCAACTTAACTGCAGCACCGTAAGATAAGTCGATAATACGATCACTGTGAAAGGGGCCCCGATCATTAACGCGAACAACCATACTGCGGCCGTTATCTAAGTTAGTCACTTTTACAAACGTAGGTATCGGTAAACTTTTGTGAGCCGCCGAGGCTTTGTACATGTCAAATACTTCACCATTAGACGTCAGCTCGCCGTGAAACTTTGCACCATACCAAGAGGCTGTGCCAGTTTCCTCAAAGCCTACAGCCGAAGGCATGACCCAATAGGTTTGACCGTTAACGGTGTAAGGTGATTTGTTGCCAGCGGCTCGGATTGCCTCGGCGCGAGGGACTGCGTCGGCGACCTGATGAGCCAGAACAGGTACGACAGGTGC
>NZ_CBFHWH010000035.1:0-20289 GCF_965659035.1 Aequoribacter sp.
CGCGTTTTCGTCCGGTCTCCCCGTTGCTGGCAGCTTGGCACGATCGCTCGCCAACTATGACGCCGGCGCTCGTACGCCTCTGGCTCTAATCTTTGCGGCCTGGGGCGTCGGGTTATTTACTGTATTATTCACTGGGATCTTGTCTCACGTGCCGGTTGCTGCTGTTGCTGGAATTGTTGTCGTCGCGGTGCTGGGCCCTGTGGATCTTGGAATGATTGCTCGGTCTTGGCAATCCTCGGCAGCGGACTTTGGCTCGCTCTTGGGTACGATTATTGTGACCCTGAGCTTTGGGGTTTCAAGTGGTTTATTGGTGGGCGTTGCCTTATCGGTATTGGTGCACAACTACCGCACCTCGCACCCACACGTTGCGATCGTGGGCAAGCTCCCAGGTACGGATCGTTTTGGTGATGCCGACCGGCACGACGTGGTGACAGACCCCTTGGTGTGCACCTTGCGTATTGACGAAAGCTTGTATTTTCCCAATGCGTCGTTTCTTGAAGATGTCGTTTATGCCGCCATATCGGCTCGGCCTCGGCTGCGTCATCTGGTACTTCTGTGCTCATCGGTTAACGCAATCGACATGAGCGCGCTAGAGACGCTGGAGATGTTAAATTATCGCCTAGCTGAGCTGAATATTACCTTGAATTTGAGTGAAGTAAAGCCGCATGTAATGGATGAATTGCGCGATAGTACGTTTCGTGCACGCATGACCGGCAAGATATTCCCTACCCAGCTAGAAGCTTTTGAAACACTGCGTCGAGCATAAGGTCAGCTCAAGCTTTCAAGCTTACGGTACAGGGTCCGAAGGCTGATGCCTGCTTGTTTCGCGGCGGCCTTCTTGTCGCCCTGGTGCGCTTCTAATAGCTCTGCGAAATATCGGCGTTCGAGCTCCGCCAAAGAGTAATGCGTTAACTTGCTGTTCGGATCGCTAAGCTTTTCGGCCCCACCCATGGCGATGGCTCGCTCTTTGAGAAGACGGTTAATGAGATCGTGAGCTAGTACGTTGCCATCGTTAAGAACAGAGGCCCGCAACAAGAAATTTCTGAGTTCGCGTATGTTGCCAGGCCAATCCGCCTCCTCTAATAGGCTCTGCGCGGCTTGCGTTAGGTGGTATCGATTCCCTGGTCCAAGGCTTTCTAGTATCGTGTCAGCAATGACTGGGATATCCGGGCGCCTGTCGGTAAGCCTGGGCATATGAATCGGGAACACGTTGATTCGATAATACAAGTCTAAGCGAAAAGCCCCCTCTTGCACGCGCCGCCAAAGATCGTGATGAGTGGCGCAAATCAACCGAAAATCGGTGTGTTTTGATTCGCTTGATCCGATCGGGCGGTAGCTGCCTGTTTCGATGAGTCGGAGTAACTTAACCTGTAAGTTGAGTGGAATGTCCCCTACTTCATCTAAAAAGAGTGTTCCTCCGTCGGCTGCAGAGGCCAGTCCTTGGCGTTCAAAATTAGCGCCTGTGAAGGCGCCCTTAGTGTGACCGAACAGCTCGCTCTCAAAGAGCGTCTCAGTTAAGCCTGAGCATTCTAGCGTGACCATAGGACGCTTACTGCGACCGCTTTGCTGATGAATGGCTTGAGCGATGACCTCTTTGCCCGTGCCTGACTCGCCGAGCAATACAACGGCGATATCGCTGTCTGCCACTCTGCTTACTTGGCTGAGTACCTGACGGAAAGCTGGGTGACTGCCTGCGACTTTTACCGGCTCGTGCGTGGTCACTTTGTTCTCGACCGACCGTAGCACTTCGACGAAGTGAGTAACGTTCCCGCTGTCATCACGAATCGGTGTCATTTCAACATCGACGTATTCGCGTCCTCTGGGTGTGTGATGCACATGCAGTACGCGTGTTTTTTGACCTGATGCCCTAGCTTGACGCATGGGGCAATCTTCTCCCGACTGATCGCAGGGTTTGTCATAGCCGTGCGATATCGCATAGCACTTCGGGGAACTCGTCAGATCGAGCTGACCGAAGGCGGATTCGTAAGCCGTGTTGGTCGCTTCTATCTCGTAATCCTTGGAAACAACAATAGCCGGAAGCTCGATGACATCGAGTAGATCTTTCGGGTTGGTGAGAGTAGATTTCATGCCGTTATTGTCACTCTTTTTGTCATTTTTGACAAGACTGCCGGATTGCTTTGCGTCATTTTTGGCTAGCCTGCTGATCGAATTTGTAAGGTACTGTTTTTCTGAAGTTTTTTATTCACTGGATTGATATCAGGAAGTGGCACGGTTTTCGCATTCCTTGGAAGGAAACTCCATTCAAACCTATAGAGGTGCGTTATGAACCCATTGCCATTTGAGCTTCAAACGACTCATTACCCTGAAGTCGTACCTTTTTATGACGACGACACGAATACGTTTTCTTATGTTGTGTATCAGAGGGGCGATTCGCGATGCGCGGTGATCGATTCCGTACTGGATCTGGATTACCCGTCGGGCACGGTAAGTACAGTTGGCGCGCAGCGTATTATTGATTACATCGAAAAGCATCAGCTTGAGCTTGAATGGATTGTCGAGACGCATGTGCACGCCGATCACCTGTCAGCGGCGCCAGTATTGCAGGAGCGCTTGGGAGGCAAACTGGTCATCGGTAAGAACATCCAAGTCGTGCAGGATACGTTTGGAAAAGTATTCAACGAAGGGACCGAGTTTAAACGCGATGGTTCGCAATTCGATGTATTAGTCGAAGACGGTGATGAACTCACCATGGGCGACCTGCAAATTAAGGTACTGCACACGCCCGGGCATACGCCTGCGTGCATGACCTACATCATTGGTGATGCCGTGTTTGTAGGTGACACCTTATTTATGCCCGATGGCGGTACGGCTCGGGTTGATTTTCCCGGCGGCGACGCAAGAACTCTGTATCGGTCCATAAAACGTCTGCTCTCGCTGCCAGAGAATTTTCGCTTGTTTATGTGCCATGATTACTGCCCAAATGGTCGGGCTCTTGAGTATCAAACTACGGTGGCGGCTGAGAAAAAAAGCAATATTCACGTGAACGACAAGGTCAGTGAGGACGAATTTGTCGCCATGCGTGAGGCGCGCGATGCAACCTTAGGTATGCCGCGTTTGATTTTGCCCTCGCTTCAGGTGAACATGAGAGCGGGTCACATGCCGCCGGCCGATAGCGACGGTAGAGTATTTTTGAAACTACCTGTTAACGCCTTTGTATAATCATAATTCTAAGGGGACGTACTATGAAAACTGCAACCATCAACGACAAGCTGTCTCTCTCTGACCAATTGCTACTCAGCGACATAGCGGATTTGGCTTCGAGTGGCGTGAAAACCATTATTTGTAACCGTCCGGATGGTGAGGACAGTGATCAGTTAACCTTCACCGAAATCCAAGCCGCTGCCGCTGAGCATGGCATTATGGCTATTCATCAAGCGATAACGCCCGGCCAGATCTCAGGCGCACAAGTCGACGCATTTAGGCAGGCGGTTGATGAAACTGATGGTAAGGTGCATGCCTATTGCCGCACGGGCACGCGGTCGATCACATTGTGGTCCTTAAGTGAGGCGAAAACAGGCGTGTCAGCGGCGACTCTCATTGAGCGCGCAGAGAGCGTGGGCTATGACCTAAGTGGTATGGCTGAGAAATTTGCAGCGGCAAATCCGGATGCGCCTAGGGCCCCTACTCCTAAAGAGTATGATGTAGTAATTGTTGGTGGAGGTGCCGGCGGTATCTCGGTTGCGTCTTCCTTACTCAAGCGCACACAGGATTTAAGTATTGCCATCGTGGATCCGGCGGAAGTGCACTACTACCAACCTGGCTGGACAATGGTCGGTGGTGGTGTGTTTACGCAAGAGCAAACCGTTAAATCGATGAGCTCACTCATACCCTCAGGTGTGGTTTGGATTAAGGAGGCCGTGGCTACATTTGCGCCGACCAGTAACCAAGTGACCTTGGAAGACGCCAGTGTGTTGCAGTACCGCCAGCTGGTTGTGGCGCCCGGTCTCAAGCTGAACTGGGGTGCCGTGGAGGGTCTGACTGAGACCCTTGGGCACAATGGTGTAACCTCAAATTATCGTTATGATTTAGCACCTTACACCTGGAAGTTGGTTCAGGGTCTTAAATCTGGGAAGGCGATCTTCACTCAGCCCCCCATGCCGATTAAGTGCGCCGGCGCGCCTCAAAAGGCGATGTATCTATCGAGCGATCACTGGTTAAAAAGTCAGGTGCTTGGCAACATCGATGTCGAGTTCTGTAATGCCGGTGCGGTGCTCTTTGGTGTCCAAGAATACGTGCCCGCTTTGATGGAATACGTCAAAAAATACGATGCGACACTGTCCTTTAACCACAACCTTGTCAAAATTGATGGCCCCAGTAAAACGGCTTGGTTTGAAGTGAAAGACGCCGAAGGGAATACTCAGGTGGTTGAAAAAACCTTCGATATGATTCACGTCTGCCCCCCGCAGTGCGCTCCCGACTTTGTGGCGCAATCGGAGCTTGCCGATGCCAACGGCTGGGTAGACGTTGATCAAACGACCCTGCAACACAAACGTTTCAATAACGTCTGGTCTTTAGGCGATGTTCAGAACGCTCCCAACGCGAAGACAGCTGCGGCAGCGCGTGTTCAAGCGCCGATTGTTGCGAACAACCTTCTGCACGAGCTGGGAAGAGAAAGCTGGGTTGCCCATTACAACGGTTATGGTAGCTGCCCCCTTACCGTTGAGCGCGGAAAAATTGTGCTTGCCGAGTTCGGCTATGGCGGCAAGCTATTACCTAGTTTCCCATCTTGGGTCTTGAACGGTCGCAAACCCACGCGCCTTGCTTGGTGGTTGAAAGAAATTATCCTACCGCCGATTTATTGGAAAGCCATGCTAAGGGGCCGTGAGTGGATGGTAACTCCCGTCCACGAAAAAGGCTGATTTCATGCAATGGTTCCCCGCGGCACAGTGGCTCAGAGGCTACAATCGTTCGTTGTTTACCGCTGATTTTATCGCGGCGATCATCGTCACGATTATGCTCATCCCGCAATCGCTGGCCTACGCGATGTTGGCCGGGCTGCCTCCAGAGGTTGGGTTGTATGCTTCAGTGCTCCCACTGGTCGCTTACGCCTTGTTTGGTACAAGTCGCACTTTGTCGGTGGGACCCGTTGCCGTCGTCAGTTTGATGACTGCTAGCGCGGTCAGTGACGCGGTTGCGGTAACCGGTGCCGATTATCATCAGGCGGCGATCTTATTGGCGTTGCTCTCTGCCGCGATGTTGATTGGCATGGGCTTGCTGCGATTTGGTTTTTTGGCCAACTTTTTATCGCATCCGGTCGTCTCAGGCTTCATCTCTGCCTCTGGGATCATTATTGCGCTGAGTCAGTTGAAGCACGTATTAGGTATTTCGGCTCACGGTGAAACACTGATTGAGCTCGGTAAGTCCCTTTTGGCTCATGTTGCTGAGACGAATAGCTATACTTTGGGCGTTGGCTTGTTTGCCTTGCTCTTCCTGGCGTGGTGTCGAAGGTATCTGAGCGTCTCGCTTGTTCGGATGGGATGTTCAAAAGATTTGGCCTCGACATTAACCAAAACCGCGCCTGTTATCTCGATTGCAGCGACCATTGCCCTAGCCTACGGTTTTGACTTGGCAGACCGAGGCGTGGCTATTGTCGGGGCCGTGCCCAGCGGTTTGCCCAGCCTTGGCTTGCCAGCATTCGAGTGGCGTTTAATCGAACAGCTATGGCCCTCCGCTTTGCTAATCTCCATCATCGGCTACGTGGAGTCGATCTCAGTTGGCCGCACTCTCGGTGCAAAACGACGTCAACGGGTGCACTCTGATCAAGAGCTCATTGGCTTGGGCTCGGCTAATTTAGCCTCTGCTTTGTCCTCTGGATTTCCCGTGACCGGGGGATTCTCGCGATCCGTTGTTAATTTTGATGCCGGCGCTCAAACTCCGGCAGCAAGTATTATGACGGCGATCGGTATTGCGCTGGCGGCGATGTTTTTGACCCCGATACTTTTTTACCTACCGAAAGCGACACTGGCCGCCACAATTATTGTCGCCGTGATGAGTCTGGTCGATTTGGGTTTGTTAAAGCGTGCTTGGAATTATTCTAAGAGCGATGGGTTGGCCCTAGCAGGAACCATCGTCATTACCCTTTTGGCGGGCGTTGAAGCAGGTGTTGTAACCGGCGTTGCGCTCTCAATTTTCTTGCACCTGTATCACACGTCAAAGCCTCATGTTGCCATCGTCGGAGAAGTCCCAGGAACCCAGCATTTTCGGAATGTTAGCCGCCACAAAGTCATCACTGCGCCGACGATTTGCTCGATCCGAATTGACGAAAGTTTGTATTTCCCCAACGCCGCGTACCTCGAAGATGTGGTCTACGCGCAAGTCGCCAAGAATCCAGAGTTAAAGCATGTCGTTTTGATGTGCTCGGCGGTCAACGTGATCGATCTGAGCGCTCTCGAAGCGCTGGAGATGATTAACGAGAGGCTGACAGAGCTTGGTATTGGTCTACACTTGTCTGAGGTTAAAGGACCCGTGATGGACGCTTTGGAGCGTTCCCACCTGCTGCACGCTTTGAACGGTCACGTCTATTTGTCGCAACACGAAGCTTTCACCCAATTACAGGCTGGCGCTGGGGCTTAAGCTCCTCGACTGGGGGGATTAACGCTGTTTGGGGCTGGCTAGCGCTGAAATAAGCCGCCATAATGGTGTTTCTTTCGTTTGTAGCTACTGACTATGTTTTTGCGCCTAATTTTAATCACCCTTTTACTGTCAACCACCGCACTTGGTCTTGCGCTTGAGTCTAGCGAGGGGCCTTTAAAGTTCACAGATGAGCAGACTAAAACTCTGCAAGAGATGATCAAAAATTTGGAGCGCAGGCATTACGCCTCAAAGGCCTACGACAATAACCTATCGATGATGCATCTGGAGCGCTACATCGATACCTTAGATCCTCGCAAACTTTATTTTACGATTCAAGATGTTAAAGCATTTTCTCGCCACGGTCTTTTGCTTGATGATCAAGCCAAAGAGCGTACCCTGCAGGCGGCGATCGAGGTGTATTCGATTTACTATGAGCGCCGAGTCGCGCGATTATCGCGGTTTCTGAATGACATGGCCGGTCAGATTGCCCAGCTAGATTTTAACTCAGATGATTATCTTGAGTTGGACGCTGAAAATCTCGCCTGGGCAGATACCGAAGAAGCCTTGCAGGTGCGTTGGCGACTACAATTCAAAAATGATGTGCTGAATCTAAAACTTGCCAAGAAAACCGACGAAGAGATCGTTAAGACACTGCGTAAGCGTTATGGCTATCAGCTCAAAGAAGCGCAGCGCACGACCGAGCGAGATGTGTTTAGCGTCTATGCGAATGCTCTAGCGAGCCTTTACGGGCCGCATACGTCTTACTATTCTCCCAGACAATCAGAAAACTTTGATATCGAGATGTCCCTGTCGCTAGAGGGTATCGGTGCCCTGCTTCAGCTTGACGAGGATTACGTCAAAGTCAGCCGGATTGTGCCTAAAGGCCCGGCAGATAAACACGGGCAGTTAAAGGCCGCGGATCGCATTGTTGGCGTTGCCCAGGGCCCAGAGGGTGAACTGGTCGATGTGATCGGCTGGCGTCTTTCTGAGGTTGTTGATTTGATTCGAGGCCCAAAAGGCACAACGGTTCGACTGGAAATTATTCCCGCTAAGTCTTTTGGTTCCGGTGAAACTCAAATCATCGAAATTGTCCGCAATGAGGTTAAGCTCGAGGAGCAAGCTGCACAGGCAGATGTCATAGAAATTCAGCGAGATAGCAGAACGTATAGGATTGGAGTCATAGATATTCCAACCTTTTACATGGATTTTGAAGCCGCAAGTCGAGGTGATCCAAACTACCGGAGTACCTCACGCGATGTCCGGCGCCTGCTCGATGAGCTCGAAGCCAAACACGTCGATGCTGTGCTGATTGACTTGCGCAATAACGGTGGCGGCTCACTGCGTGAGGCCAATGATCTCACCGGGCTATTTATTGATTATGGTCCGACGGTGCAGATTAAACATTCGTCTGGCAACATTTGGCGTGATGGCAAACGAGAGCGCGGCAATTATTACTCGGGGCCCATGGGGGTCATTATTAACCGTCTGAGTGCCTCAGCATCAGAAATCTTTGCGGGTGCCATTCAAGATTACGGACGCGGCTTGATTATCGGCAATGAATCGTTTGGTAAAGGTACAGTGCAGACCTTTGCAGCACTGACCGAAGGGCAGCTTAAAGTCACCGAGTCGAAGTTTTACCGCATATCAGGTGACTCTACACAGCATCGCGGCGTAACCCCTGATGTTGTGCTCCCGTCTCTTTACGACCCTGACGATATTGGTGAGAGCACCATGGACTTTCCCCTGCCTTGGGATCAAATTCGAGCGGTACCACGACAAACTTACGGAGACTATGAGGCACTGCTGCCGCGCTTGATTGCGTCGTCACAACAACGTCAACTATCGGAGCCTCATCTGGTTTTGTTGCGTGAGCAAATTGAGCTTGCAAATCGAGACCGGGAGCAAACGCGGCTTTCTTTAAACTTCGAGGAACGGCAGAAGGCGCGCGACGAGCGCAACGCCCGTTGGCTTGCGATCGAGAACAAGCGGCGTGCACTGGAGGGGGAAGAGCCACTTCTTACGCTCGAGCAGGATGATGAAGAGAGTCCTGATGAGGTGGACGCACAAGAACAGCGCAATGCGATCGACACGGAGCACGATGCCCTGCTACTGGAATCTGCGCAAGTGATCACTGACGCGCTGGCTTTTAGTCAAGAGCCCCTGCTGGCCCGACCAGCCATCAAGTAATTACCTCCAGGGTCGGGCGATTATACCAGCTGAGTTTCTGGTGAAGCTTTATGACCTGCCCCACCAGTATCAATGTGGGGCCATCCCAGCTCTGCTGTTCGGCTTTGGCCACAATATCTTCAAGAGTGCCGATCAGTATAAGCTGGGTCGGTAGGGTCGCATTCTGGATAAGAGCAATCGGTGTTGTCGGCTCTCTGCCCGCATCGAGCAAGCGCGTGACGACGCTATCGAGCGCCTTTAAGCCCATATAAACGACTAAGGTCTCATCAGCAGAGCCGCAATCCTCTAGCGTCAAAACCGGTGTGTCCTGCTTTAAATACCCCGGAACAAAACGCACTGATTGGGCGTAATCCCGATGCGTTAAAGGAATACCTGCATAACTGGCAGCGCCCGCTGCCGAGGTTATACCCGGAACGACCTGAAATGGCACGTCGTGCTCGGCGAGTAACTCGAGTTCTTCTCCACCTCTGCCAAAAATGAAAGGGTCACCACCCTTAAGTCTGACGACTTTTAAGCCTTGCTGGGCAAGCTCAAGCAGAGTGTGATTGATGTCAGACTGAGCCACAGCGTGCTTATCTCTTTGCTTGCCGACGTAAATGCGTTGGGCGTCCCGCCGCGCCAAATCCAACACTTCCTGCGATACTAAACGATCGTAAAGGACCACGTCGGCGCGCTGCAGTAGCCGCAAGGCCTTGAAAGTCAATAGATCAGGGTCCCCGGGACCTGCTCCAATTAAGGCCACATCGCCGCGCTGATAATCACTGCTTACTAGAAGATCGCTGGCGAATCGCTCGGCAGTTTCAGTATTGCCGTTAAGTACAGCCTCAGCGGCTTCGCTCTCCACTAGCGTCTCGTAGTAGAGACGTCGTTCGCTCTCGGTAGCTAAAGCGGCTTTAACACGGTCACGCAGGGAGCCTACAAAGCGCGCGAGTAATCCATAGTTGGTTGGCAGCCAAGCTTCCAGCCGTTTGCGTAACAAGCGCGCGAGTACAGGGCTCTTGCCGCTGCTCGAAATGCCAATAATGATGGGGTTGCGATCGACAATGGCGGGAAAGATAAACGAGCACAGCTCGGGCTCGTCGACTACATTAATGGGAATGTTGCGCTCGTTCGCTTCGGCTGCTAACCAAATGTGTACTTCGTGATCTGAAGTCGCGGCAACGATTAGCCTCTTACCTTCGAGGTCGCTGGCTTTAACTTTGCGCTGAAAATACCGATCTTCTGGTGTTAATAAAGTCTGCAATTCAGAACAAATATCGGGTGCCACAACGCACAGTGTTGCTGAGGCTCGCTTTAATAGGGTTGCCTTGCGGGCGGCAACAGGGCCCGCACCGACCAACAAGACCTCAGAGTCTCTGAGGTTGAAGGCAAGAGGCAGATAATCCATTACTTTAGCCTTGTATAACCTCGACGCCTCTCATATAAGGCACGAGCGCTCGCGGTATAACAATCGAACCATCTTTTTGCTGATAGTTCTCTAACAGAGCTACCAGGGTTCTTCCAACGGCTAGACCAGAACCGTTCAATGTATGAACGAGTTCGGGCTTTCCCGTCTCTGGGTTGCGCCAACGAGCTTGAAGTCTACGTGCTTGATAGTCACCAAAGTTAGAGCACGACGAGATCTCGCGATAAGCGCTTTGGCCAGGTAACCAAACCTCAAGATCGTAGGTTTTATGAGCGGAAAACCCTAGATCACCGCCGCACAACACTACTTTGCGATACGGCAATTCTAAAGCCTGCAAGATCGCTTCCGCGTGTCCGGTCAGCGCTTCAAGAGCCTCTTCTGAGTCGTTGGGTCGGACAATCTGGACGAGCTCCACCTTTTCAAATTGATGTTGGCGGATCATGCCCCTTGTATCTCGGCCAGAGGCACCGGCTTCACTGCGAAAACAGGGCGTATGACAGGCGAATTTTAAGCCATGTTCGAGTTGCTCGGCGCTGAGGATCTCGTCCCGAACTAGGTTCGTCACGGGGACCTCGGCCGTAGGCGTTAGATAAAATGCATGCTCTGTCTGGAGCTTGAACAAGTCTTCTTCAAACTTAGGTAGCTGCCCAGTGCCTTGCAATGAGGTAGCATTGACGATGTAAGGTACATAAACCTCTTGATAGCCGTGTTGCTCGGTGTGAGTGTCGAGCATGAATTGCGTGAGGGCGCGGTGCAGTCGGGCGAGGCCTGATTGCAATACCGTGAAACGAGAGCCCGCTATCTTAGCCCCCTGCTCTTGACTGAGCTGACGCAAGGCCTCACCCAAATCAACGTGATCTTTGGGCTCAAAATCGAAGTTTCTCGGTTCGCCCCAGCGATATACCTCTTGGTTATCCTCTTCGCTACTGCCAGCAGGAACCTGCGTGCTCGGGATGTTTGGCGTTGCTAGGAGCATCGCTTCCAATTTTCCTTGGACTTCTCTCGCTTCCTGCATGGCTGCGCCGAGCTGCTCGTCGATAAGCTCGAGGATGGCGGCAACTTCCGCTTTGGCCTCGTCAACGCTTTTGCCTGAAGCAACCAAGCTTCCAATTTTCTTAGAGGCTTGCTTCCGCTGTGCCTGTAAGTCCTGTGCGCTGATATCCGCTTGCTTGCGTGCGGCATCAAGTAGCTCGAAGGCTTCACGATCGAAAGCGAATCCTTTGACCGCTAGTTTCGCAACCACCTCATCCAAATTGTTACGTATGTACTTCAGATCTAACATAATATTCCAGCAATTAACTAAGAGTTCTCGCCGCGTAAATGCCCGCCATTGCGCCGCCGACGCAGAGAATGACAGAGGCCGCGATATAGCTTGCAGCAAGCGCCGCTCGCCCATTGTGTATTAACTGTACCGTCTCGAGTGAGAATGACGAGAACGTTGTGAATCCGCCCAATAAACCGGTCATAAGGAAGAGCCTTAGCCAATCCGCATGGACTACGCGGTCGGCGAATATAACGCTGATCAACCCAATAAAAAACGAACCGATGACATTCACCACGAAGGTCCCTGTCGGAAAGGCAGAAACAAAATGGCTCGCGATCCAATGGCCCAGCGCGGCTCTGAATCCCGCCCCCAAACCGCCGCCAGCCATGATCACACAAAGCATCCGCCAGTCCAAAACAACACCCCACGCCGTTAAAGGGCGCTATTGTACCTTGTTTGCGGTCAAGATCCGACTCGCCGCAATCACAAATTACTGAATTTCTGTGCCGGGTGGAGGGTTAAACGTAAAAACATCTTCGGGGAAGTGCCCCGTTTTAGCGTTGACTATCTCGATGAGGCTGCGATGCCCAAGACTTGTGTGTATTTCTATGCTTCGGGGATAGCCCTCGCGAGTTAAAGTCATGCGGATGGCTTGAATTTGGCTGTCGCTATCGCGTGGGGCAAGGGACAACTGATCGTCGGTTTCTGTCACCGCATAACGCTGTTCGAGAACGCTTTTATTGCCGCTAAATAGAGCAAGCGTTGCTTGATCACCACTGCTCTCGTTTGAATGAAACGTCGCCACTTCTAACCAAGGATCGTAGTGCCAAACGCCCTTCGCAGTAGCATAAAAGGTCTGAGGATCAGGGGTTCGGACTTCCCACAGCGCATAATTGGGGCGTTGCAGGATCAAATCACCCTCGCTCGTTCTGATTAGAGCGCCGTTAACATCGTACTCAAATTGCGTGAACGAAGCACTTAGACCGTCCCAAGACAACCAGCGGTCAAAAACTGATTCTGAAGCCGCGCTGGTCGACGTGACAACTAAATACAGTATCGTGGCTGTAACGAGTCGTAAGTGCATTAGACATCTACCGGTGGAGGTGCCAACACATCGCGCTGCCCGTTATGTCCCATCGTTGAAACAACACCCGCGGCCTCCATTGCTTCGATCAGCCGAGCGGCTCGGTTGTAACCGATACGCAGCTTGCGTTGTACCGAGGATATTGACGCTCTGCGCGATTCCAAAACGAAATGTACGGCTTCGTCATACAGAGGGTCCGCTTCGGGATCATCACCACCACTGCTTTGCAGCTCTTGAGCCGTGACGGGGGTATTGCCGCCCTCTTCCAGCAAACCCTCGATGTAGTCGGGCTTACCGCGTTTTTTCCAATCGGCAACAACACGGTGTACTTCGTCATCCGAGCAAAAAGCGCCGTGGACACGGGTCGGAAGTCCCGATCCTGGCGGTAAATACAGCATGTCGCCATGTCCTAGCAGCTGCTCGGCGCCACCCTGATCCAAAATGGTTCGGCTGTCTATCCGAGAGGACACTTGAAACGCAATACGGGTGGGCACGTTGGCTTTGATTAAGCCGGTAATCACATCGACCGAGGGTCTTTGTGTTGCCAGTATGAGGTGAATGCCCGCAGCCCTCGCTTTTTGAGCAATACGAGCGATTAGCTCTTCGACTTTTTTGCCCACAATCATGATCATGTCGGCGAACTCGTCGATGACAACAACGATCGAGGGTAAATGCTCTAGTGCCGGTGCCACTTGTTCTTGATCAGCAAACATGACGTCTTTGCTGGGTCGCCATGTTGGATCAGTGATAACCTCACCCGCCCGCTTTGCGTCCTCGATTTTGCGGTTATAACCGCTTAAGTTTCGAACCCCAAGCGAGGCCATGACTTTGTAGCGGCGCTCCATCTCAGCGACACACCAGCGTAAGCCATTGGCGGCATCTTTCATGTCGGTAATCACGGGCGTAAGCAAATGCGGGATGCCATCGTACACCGACAGTTCGAGCATTTTTGGATCGACGAGTAATAGGCGAACATCGTTGGGTGTGCATTTATACAGCAAGCTTAAGAGCATCGCGTTTACGCCGACCGACTTGCCGGAGCCGGTTGTGCCAGCCACCAAGAGATGTGGCATTTTGGCAAGATCTGCAACGACGGGAAGGCCAGATATGTCGTGACCTAGCGCCAAGGTTAAAGGCGATTTTGCTGTGTCAAAGGCCCGAGACGACAGCACCTCGCGAAAATTCACAATTTCGCGATCTTCATTGGGTATCTCGATGCCCACTACCGACTTGCCGGGAATGACCTCGACCACCCGAACACTAATAACGGCAAGGCTGCGCGCCAAGTCCTTGGCAAGGTTGGAAATACGCGAGACCTTGACACCCGCAGCGGGTTGGATTTCGAACCTTGTAATTACGGGCCCAGGATACACTGCCACCACCTCGGCCGTAATTCCAAAATCTTTGAGCTTGAGTTCCAGCAGGCGAGACATTCCCTCTAGAGCCTCTTTACTGAAGCCTTTGTTGGGATCATGGGATGCGGGATCCAGCAATTCGAGTGCTGGTACTTCTCCGGCGGGAGCGATGTCCTGAAACAGATTAACTTGCTTTTCTTTCTCCGCCCGCTCGCTTTTCTCGACGGGTTTACTGGGCGCCTTTATTCTGGGCGGAGTGCGCAATTTTTGCGTTTCGACGTGCTGCTGTATCTCGATCTTGCGAGACAGCTGCGCTCGTGCTTTTGCTCGTTTTTCCCTTATCCTTCCTACTTGGTAATAGCACCAATGCCAACTTGCGCTGCAGTAACGTATGGTCCAGTCACCTAAGGCGTCCATCACTTTGAGCCAGCTGAGCCCAGTGAATATGCTGATCCCAAAGAGAAACAAGGCGACCAATAAAACGCGAGCGCCGAGGCCAGAAAACCAGTCGTTGAATACCTGGCCCACCATAAGACCGACAATGCCGCCTGCGCCCTGCGGTAGATTTGAGGCGCCTTCTTGATTCAAAGATGCCAAGGCGCAGCCAGCGCCCACAATCAGAGCCAAGCCAAGACTTCGCAAGGCGACCAGTTCGCGCCAGCGATCTGCGTCGCCAATGCGCTCAAAAACCATTTGAATCGCCTTGATAGCGAGTAGGATTGGCACGCCGAATGCCCAATAGCCGATGAGAGAAAAGCTGATATCGGCAAGGTAGGCCCCAAAAACACCCGCCGAATTAAGCGTTTGGTCGTTGAGTCCCGATGTGGACCACGCGGGATCGCTGGGGCTGTATGAAAATAAAGCAATTAACAAATAAACACAGCTAGCCGTGACGCCAATCAGTGCGCCCTCTGCAAGTCGATTTCGTACAGTGTTGTTTGATGCCATGGCGCTATAGTATCCCGATACTTCATTGGATTAAAAGACCAACAACAAACGCACCCCATGCTTTGCCCCGACGCGCCGTTTACTCTAGACTTACGCGCTTGTTAAACAAGCTTTGGAATCCCCATGTCAGAACATCGTAAAGTGATCATTCTTGGCTCTGGCCCCGCCGGTTACACAGCCGCCATTTACGCAGCTCGCGCCAATTTGTCTCCCTTGGTTATTACCGGGATGCAGCAAGGTGGACAGCTCACCACAACAACCGAAGTTGAAAACTGGCCAGCAGGTGCAGAGGGCTTGCAGGGCCCGCAACTTATGGCTGATATGCTAGAGCACGCCGAGCGCTTCGATACAGAAATTGTGTTTGATCACATCGAGAGAGTCGATCTGCAGCAGCGACCTTTTCGACTTGAAGGTTCAAAGGTTTACACCTGTGACGCGCTGATTATTGCAACCGGAGCGAGTGCCCAGTATTTGGGTTTACCCAGCGAGACAGCCTTCATGGGTAAAGGAGTGTCGGCGTGTGCCACCTGCGATGGTTTTTTCTACCGCAATCAAAAAGTAGCGGTCGTGGGCGGCGGTAATACCGCAGTCGAAGAGGCTCTTTATTTATCCAACATTGCCTCAGAGGTTACGCTTATACATCGACGCGACACTCTGCGCGCCGAGAAAATCATGCAAGACAAACTGTTCGCCCGCGAGGCCGAGGGTCGAATTAAAATCCTGTGGCACCACCAGCTCGAAGAAGTGTTGGGTGACGAGCAAGGCGTCACCGGCTTGAGATTAAGGGCGATCGAGTCCGGTGCTGAACACTTGATTGATGTGGCGGGTGTATTCATCGCAATTGGGCACAAACCGAACACAGACATCTTCAAGGGCCAGCTCGACATGGAGGGTGGCTATTTAACCATTCACTCAGGTACCAGCGGTAATGCGACGGCAACGAGTATTGAAGGCGTCTTCGCGGCTGGCGATGTGGCCGATCACATCTATCGACAAGCAATCACGTCGGCTGGTTTTGGTTGCATGGCGGCGCTAGACGCAGAACGTTATCTAGACGATCAATAATTGGTGGACGTTTTTGGGTTTCCCCCTACTTGGCAAGCCCTTAGTGATCCACCAGGTTTGCTGGCCATCGGGGGCGATTTAAGCCCCGAGCGCCTGCTTCACGCTTATGCTTTGGGGATCTTCCCGTGGTACTCGGATGGCGAGCCGATTCTGTGGTGGACGCCAGATCCCCGCTGTGTCTTGCTCCCGAACCAAATTCGGGTGTCTAAATCGTTAAAGAAAAGATTACGCAAGCCCTACACGGTGACGACCAATAGGGCCTTTGCCCAGGTGATGTTGCACTGCGCCACCGTGGACGGGCGGATCGATAACACGTGGATTAGTTCAGAGATGCATCAAGCCTACAACGAACTTCATCGGCTTGGCTATGCTCATTCTATCGAGGTGTGGTTAGACGCTGAACTCATCGGAGGGCTATATGGCTTGAGGCTTGGTCGCGTTTTTTTTGGTGAATCGATGTTCAGTCGCGCGACTGACGGCTCGAAAATTGCGCTCGCGGCGCTCTCCGTCTTGTGCGCGAAGGCCGGCGTTAAACTCATAGACTGTCAGGTTGAGAACCCCCATTTG
This sequence comes from Aequoribacter sp., assembly GCF_965659035.1. NCBI lineage: Bacteria > Pseudomonadati > Pseudomonadota > Gammaproteobacteria > Cellvibrionales > Halieaceae > Aequoribacter > Aequoribacter sp. The sequence goes on from NZ_CBFHWH010000035.1 coordinate 16,470, forward strand.
ATGAGTATGGGAGCGAGTCTATTGCCACGACTAGACTTCGAACACATCCTCGGCGAGAATGTCCACGCAGATATAGACCATCGTTGTTGGCGCCTAGAAGAGCGGACCAAGGAACTCCTGTGAGCTCATCCTTACACCATCTAAAAGTATTCACAACCTATCCGCACGAGTGCAGCTATTTGTGGGGCAAAGAGGCAACTACTCTCTTTGTCGATCCACAGCAAGATGTGGATCAAAACCTATACACGTCGCTGTCACGTATGGGCTTCCGTCGGTCCGGACAGCACATGTATAAGCCCAATTGTGCGAGCTGCCAAGCCTGTGTTCCGGCCCGCATACCGGTTGCTGACTTTATGCCTAGTCGGAATCAACGGCGGGTGCTTAAACGCAATGCTGATTTGCGAGTGCAAAGCTTGGCGACGCCAGAGGTCCCGGAAGCCTATCCTTTGTACGAAAGGTATATCAGCGCCCGACATCGCGACGGTGATATGTATCCCCCAAGCGTGGAGCAATTTAAGTCATTTTTAGGTCAGGCCTGGGATTTTACTCGTTATTATTGCTTCAGTGCCGGCGATGCGTTGAAAGCGGTGGCCGTAGTGGACCACTTGAATGACGGTTTCTCCGCCATTTACACCTTCTTCGATCCCGCTGATGACGCTCGGAGTTTAGGCAAGTTCGTCATTTTGTGGCAAATAGAACTCGCCAAGCAACTCAAGCTTCCCTACGTTTACTTGGGCTACTGGGTACAGAATTGTCGTAAGATGGACTACAAAATTCAGTACAAACCCATCGAGCTCCTCAATCAGGGCGAATGGGTGAGGATAGAAACCTAGCTAAATTACGTTTTTTGGTGGCGTTATGCGGCCAGTTAAGGCAAAATGCGCACCGATTTCAGCAAGAGCTTACGGTGCATGGCTAAAGAAGATCAGATTGAAATGGACGGCGAAGTCATTGACACGCTTCCCAATACTACTTTTCGCGTCAAGTTAGAGAATGGTCACGTTGTGACGGCGCACATTAGCGGCAAAATGCGCAAGCATTACATCCGCATTTTGACCGGAGACAAAGTGCGAGTTGAACTCACGCCTTACGACCTAACCAAAGGTCGCATCACCTACCGCGAGCGATAAAATGCCTTGAGCTCAGCTCAAGGCTTCCAATTCTTGTTCTTGCGGCTGCGAACTCTCAACATCCAGACTTAATGTGTCTCCAGTGTCGCTCACTCGCACATGGACGGTTCCGCCAGCAGCCGACAATGAGCCAAAAAGCACGAGCTCAGCAAGAGGCTTCTTAATGTACTCCTGTATGACGCGCGCCATGGGTCTGGCACCCATGTGCATGTCGTAGCCCTTTTCTACCAGCCATAAGCGAGCATCTTCATCAACCTGTAATTGCACCCGCTTGTCGTCTAGCTGACCCTGAAGCTCAGTCAGGAATTTATCGACAACCGTCAGTATCACATCTTCACCGAGCGGTTCAAATTCTACAATACTGTCTAGGCGATTGCGGAATTCCGGAGTGAATAATCGATTGATCGCTTCCATACCGTCGGTGCGATGATCTTGCTGAGTAAAGCCAATTGATCGACGGCTGATTCGCTCGGCACCCGCGTTGGTTGTCATGACCAAGATAACGTTACGGAAGTCCGCTTTGCGGCCGTTATTGTCAGTGAGCGATCCATGATCCATAACCTGTAGCAACAAATTGAATACTTCTGGGTGCGCCTTTTCGATCTCGTCTAGCAGTACTACTGCGTGCGGATGCTTGGTTACGGCGTCCGTTAACAGTCCGCCCTGATCAAACCCAACATAGCCTGGAGGTGCGCCAATCAGCCGTGAAACCGTATGGCGCTCCATGTATTCGCTCATATCGAAGCGAATAAGTTCGAGTCCGAGCATTGTTGCTAGTTGACGGGTGACCTCCGTTTTGCCAACACCAGTAGGCCCAGCTAATAAAAAGCTACCGATGGGTTTGTGCTCCGACTTTAGCCCGGCTCGAGCAAGCTTGATCGCTGAACTGAGCTCTGATACGGCTTTGTCTTGGCCAAAGACCACCATCTTTAGATTGCTCTCGAGCTTTTCTAGTGTTGATTTGTCGTCGCGACTGACTGACTTCGGCGGAATCCTCGCGATCTTAGCAACAATCGCCTCGATGTCGCCAACGCCGATTTGTTTTTTGCGCTTCGATTTGGGCAGTAGCTGCTGGTAAGCACCTGCCTCGTCGATGACATCAATGGCTTTGTCTGGCAAGAAACGATCAGTAATATAACGAGCTGCCAGATCTGTGGCGACTCGCAGTGCTTTGTCGGTGTAGCGAACCTTGTGATGTTCTTCGAATCTGGACTTTAGGCCCTTCAAGATTTTGTAAGCGTCGTCTGGTGAAGGCTCCGTCACATCGATCTTTTGAAAGCGACGACTGAGGGCCTTATCTTTATCGAAAATACCGCGATATTCAGCGTAAGTTGTCGATCCGACGCAGCGCAGTTTGCCCGATGTCAATAGCGGCTTCAGTAAATTGCTCGCGTCCATCACACCACCGGATGCAGCACCAGCGCCGATGATGGTGTGAATTTCATCGATAAATAAAATGGCACCTTCGTGCTTCGACAGTTCTTTTAGCAAGCCCTTGAAGCGTTTTTCGAAGTCGCCCCGGTACTTCGTGCCTGCTAGCAGGGCCCCCATATCCAGAGAATACACGGTGCTTTGCGCTAACATTTCGGGCGCATCCCCATCGTGGATAAGTTTTGCAAGTCCCTCAACGATTGCGGTTTTACCCACCCCTGACTCGCCTACCAGCAGCGGGTTGTTCTTGCGACGTCGGGCCAACACTTGCGCAAGTCGCTCTACTTCTTCGGCTCGACCTATCAACGGGTCTATGTCCCCCTCGCCCGCTTTTAAGTTGAGATTGGTCGCAAAACTTGTCAGCGGATTACCCTCGCCGCTTTCCTCGCTGGACTCGCTCGTGTTTGTCTGATTAATTTCCGGCTCAGCATTGTCCTCGATTTTTGATACGCCATGGGTAATATAATTCACCACATCTAAACGAGATATGTTCTGGGTTTTTAGGTAGTAAACCGCTTGGCTCTCTTGCTCGCTGAAAATGGCCACCAGTATGTTCGCGCCGCTGACTTCGTCTTTGCCCGAGCTCTGTACGTGAAACACAGCCCGCTGAATAACTCGTTGAAAGCCTAAGGTCGGGTGTGTATCGAACTGATCGCTCGCGCTATCTTCGATTAGCGGAGTCGTCGAGTCGATAAACTCAACAAGGTCAGCGCGCAACGCGTCGCTATCTGCACCACAGTGTTTTAACACCAAGGCCGCGTCGGGATTATCTAACATGGCTAACAACAGATGTTCTACCGTGAGATACTCGTGCTGTTTGGACTGTGCCGAGCGAAATGCCTCGTTTAAGCTTAGCTCTAATGCCTTATTTAACATCACGTATTCCTCTAGGACTCATCGTCGCTCATTGGTTCAACTTCGCACAGGAGTGGGTGCTGGTTTTCCCGTGAAAACTCATTGACTTCGTAGGCTTTGGTTTCCGCAACATCGCGAGGGTAGATACCGCAAACGCCTTTACCCTGAGTGTGCACCGCCAGCATGATCTGAGTGGCTTTTTCTCGATTCATTCTAAAAAAGCGCTCTAATACGAGTACGACAAATTCCATGGGCGTGTAGTCGTCATTCATTAGCACCACTTTGTAAAGGGGTGGCTTCTTCAGTGCGGGTTTGGCCGGCGCTACTGCGAGTCCGGTTCCGTCGTCATCTTGGTCTGGATGTTGCTCACTCATTGAAAATGCTACCGCCTAATTTGTCGTCAT
>NZ_CBFHWH010000036.1:0-2858 GCF_965659035.1 Aequoribacter sp.
GAATTAGGTGAACTTCTGCGGCTTTTTCCGCAGCCATCGCGCAACCGCGCTTCACGACTTGAAGGGATTCTTCGCTCAGGTCGATCGCGATAAGTATTTTTGTGTAATTAGACATGGTCTTTCCTTAAAGGCAGGTGTATTAAAACTATCGCACTTCGCGTCTTTGGAATCAATTACTGATATCATCGCTCGATGATTCAGATCAAGGACATGGTATGGCGTTTTGGATAATTGCCGGCGTGGTGTTGGTGGCCTTGGCGCCACTCTCTCACTTTTGGCCCAGTAAGCAGCAGCAAAGGCTGGCGCGCATCCGCGAACAGGCTGCCCTGTTGGGTTTATACGTCGAGCTACGAAAATTGCCCGCGCACCGAAAGATCGATATTTACATTCCTGCTGACGATCGTCGTTATTGGGTTTACTACGGTTTACGCTGTTCGCAAAAAGTTAAACTCCCAGTCGGATCGTGGTTGCGTACACCGGATGGATGGTTCGCTTTGACAGGCGACAGCGATTTGCCAGATGCCCTAGTCGCGTTACCGGAGGGGCTCGATGTTGTCTCTAGCACACCAGGTAGCGTGGGTTTTTTCTGGCAAGAACGCGGCGGTGAAGAAGTGCTCGAACACGCCGCGCGGTGCTTGAAACAGGCGGTAGCGAGTGCCTCAACGTCATTAGATGAGTCCGAACAAGCTTCGACAAAATTGTAACTAAATCAGTTTTTTGCTTGACCGCGGGCTTTTGCATCACTATATATGGCCACCCTTAGGTGTGTGAAACGCAAGTAATCAAGCGATCCTTGAAGGAGAACTATGGGTAAGGCACTGGTCATTGTCGAGTCGCCAGCAAAAGCTAAGACGATTAACAAGTATTTGGGCAATGATTTTATTGTTAAATCCAGTGTGGGCCATATTCGTGATCTGCCGACCTCTGGCAGCGCGTCGTCGACCACCAACCCAAAAGAGCGAGCGGCTCAGGCGGCTAAAACCCGCAAGATGTCAGCGGAGAAAAAAGCTCAATACCAAAAAAAGAAAGCGCATGACCAGCTCATTAGACGAATGGGTGTCAATCCTGACAAAAATTGGGAAGCGCACTACGAGATTTTGCCGGGTAAGGAAAAAGTGGTTAACGAGCTCAAACAGCTCGCAGCGAAAGCTGACACCATTTATTTGGCGACGGACTTGGACCGTGAGGGAGAGGCCATTGCCTGGCACTTGCAGGAGGCAATTGGCGGTGATCCCGAGCGTTATCGCCGCGTGGTATTCAATGAGATCACCAAAACGGCCATTCAAGAAGCGTTTGAGCACCCTGGAGCCTTAGATATCGCGCGAGTGAACGCTCAACAAGCTCGCCGATTTTTAGACCGGGTCGTGGGTTATATGGTCTCGCCGCTACTTTGGGCCAAAATAGCGCGCGGCCTGTCGGCAGGTCGGGTACAGTCTGTGGCCGTGCGATTGATTGTTGAGCGCGAGCGCGAAATCCGAGCGTTTGTGCCTGAAGAATTTTGGGAAATCCACGCCGATTTGTTGTCATCGGCCGGCGAGCAGACGCGCTTTGAGGTTCGCAAATATCAAGGCGAGGGCTTCCGCCCACGCTCTGAAGCGGAGGCGATGGCTGCTGTTGCGACACTGCAAGCAGCTCGTTATGCGGTTAAAGCGCGCGAGAGCAAGCCGACTCGCTCCAAAGCGCCGGCCCCTTTCATCACGTCGACGCTGCAGCAAGCGGCGAGTACGCGCTTGGGGTTTTCTGTGAAGAAGACCATGACCCTCGCGCAGCGGTTATACGAAGCCGGGCATATTACCTACATGCGAACCGATTCGACAAACCTCAGCGCAGATGCGGTCAGTGCCTGTAGACGTTATATTGAAACCAATTTTGACGCGCCTTATCTGCCCGCAAAGCCGAAAAGTTACAGCGCACGCGAGGATGCTCAAGAAGCGCACGAAGCCATTCGGCCCTCGGATGTCTTTGTCCAGCAGACACAACTCAGTGCAATGGAGCGCGATGCACAGCGCCTCTACGATTTGATCTGGCGCCAATTTGTGGCTTGCCAGATGCCGGCGGCGGAATATCTCTCGACAACCTTGACGGTCGAAGCCGCAGGCTTTGAGTTGAACGCAAAAGGGCGTGTGGTGGTTTTTGATGGTTACACCAAGGTGCTACCGCCGGCTGCCAAGAAGGGCCAAGAAGATGTCGTGTTACCCGATTTAAAAGTCAACGATGCGCTCAGTCTGGCCAAGCTCGATCCTTCGCAGCATTTTACCAAGCCAACGCCGCGTTACGGCGAGGCCAGTTTAGTGCGCGAGCTGGAAAAACGCGGAATAGGTCGCCCCTCTACCTATGCCTCTATTATTTCGACGATTCAGGATCGAGGCTACGTTAAGCTCGAAAACAAGCGGTTTTACGCAGAAAAGATGGGCGATATTGTCACACAACGTCTGCAAAGTAGCTTTGACGATTTGCTGGACTATGGGTTTACCGCGGCAATGGAAGAGCGTTTGGATGACGTGGCCAAAGGCGGATTAGATTGGCGGGCATTGTTAGACCAGTTTTACGCGGACTTTAGCGATCGTTTGGAACAAGCCGGCGCGGCTGACCCCGACGGCATGCAAGCGAATGCGCCCACTATGACTGACATTCCCTGTCAGCAATGCGGGCGGCCTATGCAAATTCGCACAGCGGCTACCGGAGTGTTCCTGGGATGCTCGGGTTACGCTTTGCCGCCCAAAGAGCGGTGTAAGCAGACGATTAATTTGGTGTCAGGCGACGAGGCCATAAGTGCCGATGCCGATGATGAAGCAGAGTCTCGCTTACTGATCAGCAAACGTCGCTGCCAATTGTGCAATGCCGCAATGGACAGTTAC
>NZ_CBFHWH010000036.1:2957-19745 GCF_965659035.1 Aequoribacter sp.
CTGATCGATGAAAAACGCAAACTCCACGTTTGCGGTAACAACCCCGATTGCTCGGGCTTCGAAGTAGAGCAGGGTCAATTTAAGATCAAGGGTTACGACGGTCCAGTAATCGAATGCGATAAATGTGGCGCCGATATGCAGCTCAAAACAGGGCGCTTTGGCAAATATTTCGGCTGCAGCAGTGACAGCTGCAAGAACACGCGCAAACTACTGCGCAGTGGCGAAGTGGCACCGCCTAAGATTGATCCAGTGCCAATGCCCGAGCTCCAATGTGCCAAAGTGGACGATCACTACGTGCTTCGAGACGGTGCTGCCGGCCTGTTTTTAGCCGCTTCTCAGTTCCCTAAAAACCGCGAGACGCGGGCGCCACTCGTGAGTGAGCTAAAGCCCCATCGCGAAGAAATAGCCGCTAAATATCATTATCTGCTGGACGGGCCGCAGCATGACGATGAGGGCAACCCAGCGCAAATACGGTATAGCCGAAAAACCAAAGAGCAGTACTTGATGACGGAAGTCAATGGCAAGGCGACAGGTTGGCGTGCCCATTTCGAAGGGGGCCGCTGGGTCGAGAGTTCGGGTAAAAAATAAACTCATGAGTAGCTGCAGAGCTTTAGTAAACCACAGCCTGTATTGCGCGAGGGTGCTGTTGGAGGCGTGGCAGCGCGACCGCGAGGCGCAGCATTTGGGTGCAAGCGTCTTGCAGGATGCGTATCAGCCCGCACTTAAATACCATCTTGGTCGCGCTTACGGTTATCTCCTGCTTGAAGGTGCGGGTCATGCCGATGCGCCGAAAGACACGCCCGTTTCGATCGCTGAGCTTCCAGAGCCCGCGAAAGGTAAGGTTCTACCTCAGACCGTCCAGGCAATGGCGCGCGAGGAATCGGGCATTTTGCAGCCCCTGTATGCCAATTTAGGAGCTCAAAACGCGGGCGGTGTGCGCAGTAGCCTGAACTTGGCCGCTCAGTCACAGGGCCCTGATCATCGTGATTGGCATGGGGTGTATACTTTTTTGCAAAGCTCTGCCAGTGCCATTCGTGATGTCCTCGATGAATGCTAGCTGGGTTTGAGTTTGGCGCCCGGGGCTCCCCCCTGTTACACTATCCGCGCAACTAAATCGAGGATCTGTTTTGCCATCGTCTTTTCTGGAAATTGCTGAACTTGCCAACGGCGACATTGTATTACAACGTGCCGATGAATCGGGTAAGTCAGAGCCCCTTGTTACTATTACCTTCTCTGACGAGAGCGCGGCCTACATGAATGACCAAACGCTTGAGGTCGCTAAGGTGATGATCCAAGCGGGTATTCAAGCTGTCGCGGCTATATCGGAACAAGTCGAGGCAGAAGAAGCTGCAGCCTCTGCCCCCCGAGTGATTCATTAGCGTCGAAGCACCCCAACACTCAAGCCTTCGATCGCAAAGGCTTGATCGCGCAGGTCAACAACAATGGGCTCATAGGCTGGGTTTTCGGCAATCAGCCTCACGGTGTGTCCGCCCGCCGGTTTATCTAGGCGTTTTACTGTTACTTCGTCTTCAATGCGGGCAACAACAATTTGCCCGTTGCGCACATCGCTGGTGCGTTTGACCGCCAAAAAATCACCGTCGAGAATACCTACGTTGATCATAGAATCGCCGCGAACTTTCAGGAAATAGTCTGCTGGCGGATAGAAAAAATCGGGTGGAATGCTGATGTGCTCCTCGATATGCTCTTCGGCCAGAATCGGGCTGCCTGCCGCAACGCGCCCAATGACCGGTAGCCCAAAGGTCGCCTCTGGAAGCTTAATGCCACGCGATGCGCCTGGGATCATCTCGATTGCGCCTTTACGCGCCAGGGCCTTGAGGTGGTCTTCGGCGGCGTTGGCTGATTTAAAGCCCAAGGAGCGCGCAATGTCGGCGCGCGTGGGAGGCATGCCAGTGCTTTGCATGTGGCCTTTAATAAAATCGAGGACTTGCTGCTGGCGCTGGGTGAGCTTGATCATAACGACCCCTGTGTATTTTTCCAGTAACTGGTATTATATACAGCTGTGGGCGCGACGCAACTCATTGTATACACTAGGCGCTGAATTAGGGTGAGGATCAGATTTTGAGCTATCTAGATACATTGCAGTCATGGACCGCGCAGCACGGGTGGGCGGAGGCGGCGCTGTTCGCAACATTGGCCTTGTTTGGGTATCTGATTCTGAACGTGGTCTTGGGGCGACTAGCTGCGACTTCGCAAGCGACCCGCTTGGGTTGGGATGACGTTATCGTTAATGCGATCAGTCCACCAGTGCGTGTTGCCTACCTTGCACTCGTGGTGTTTTTTGCGTGGCAATGGGTGCCCAAACAGTGGTTGCCTTTTGCGCAAGAGTGGCTTGCCTGGTCGCCGCAGTTGGCCTTGATTTTGATTATTGCGTGGGCTTTGCACCGCTTAATTGTGGGTGTAGAGGCAGAATATGTCCGAGTAAAAGCAGAGGCTTTAGATTCAACCTCGGTGGCAACCATCCATGCGATTGCCAAGCTGACTCGTGTAACTCTTTGGATTTTAGTCGCGTTGACCGCACTGCAAGCGCTTGGCGTTAGTGTGTCTGGTTTACTTGCGTTTGGTGGTATTGGCGGTATCGCCGTCGGTTTTGCAGCAAAAGATCTGCTGGCGAACTTCTTTGGGGGTATGAGTATTTACCTTGATCGGCCGTTCGCGCCGGGTGATTGGATTCGCTCCCCAGATCGCGAGATTGAGGGTACGGTAGAGGATATTGGTTGGCGTCTAACGCGCATTCGAACCTTCGATCAGCGACCCTTGTACATTCCCAACTCGGTTTTCAGTCAAATAGCGGTTGAAAACCCATCGAGGATGTTCAATCGCCGCATTTACGAGACGATCGGTGTTCGTTACCAAGATTCCAGCGTTGTGCGTGATATTGTGAATCAGGTGCGTACGATGTTGCAAAGTCATCCCGATATCGACACTAACAAGACCCTGATCGTAAATTTCAATCACTTTGGCGCTTCGTCCTTGGATTTCTTTATCTATACGTTCACGAAAACCGTGAACTGGGTGGAATACCACGGTGTCAAAGAAGATGTGTTGTTAAAAGTGCTGGATATCGTTCACGCGGCAGGCGCCGATGTGGCCTTCCCGACACAAACCCTACACGTCGACTCTATCGCGGGTCTTGAGCCACTTGTTCGGCCAGAACCCAGCGCTTGAAATCTGCGAGGTTCTCGTCCTCGATCCGAGTGATGCTGATAATCAAAGCCATTGCCGGGTGGTCAATGTAATGGATTTCCCCGCTTCGCATGCGGCGAGTTTGCTGTAAAGCAATCGCGTGGCGAAAAGGGTAGGGGGTTTCGTTGTCGGCTAGGCTATTGGGTAAGTTGGAATCCGGACGGTTGCGCTCTACATAGCGGAATTGCTGGCCTATGCCCGCTTCTAACAGCCAGTCAGGCCTACCCATTGGGGTAATTTCTTGTAGCTCGCTATCCGTGGCTGCGATTCGTTGGCCGCCGACCGGTAAGCCGCGATGTTGAATGGGATTTGCCGGTTGAGGCGGTTCGGGCATTTGCCATTCGGGTAAGTAGTGTCCGTCCGTATTCAGCCACAGATTGGTTTTGATGTGCAGGTAGCGCGATACATAGACGGTGATATCGCCCTGTAGTTCGGGCCAAGCTTGACCTTGCGAGGCGGAGTCTATGCGAACGGGTAGCGTTTTGGTCTCGTCTTGCAGTTGCTCGGCCCAGCGTAAATAGTGACGAACCTCATAGTCGTCGCTGTTTTCCAATCGTTGTTTAGCGCGCGCCAATTCTGGGTTGAGCGTTCGAGTATCCTCGCCTAGCCAGACATGTGTAACTGCCAGGGGTGTCGTTGTATCGACCGGCGCCTCGCTACTGACCATAGCGTCAAGGCGATTTGGGTTGTCTCTGGGTATAACGAACATTCGTTCACTCGAAAACGAGCTGTATCCCAAGCGGTAATCTAAGCGATTAGTTTCACTCTGCAGTGCTGGGTCGTATAAATCGCTTGGGCGGTACTGAAACAGTGATTCATCTATCCCAGGCCATGGCGAATTGGTCGGCGACGACCAGTCGATTTCAAAGGTCCCTGCTGGTGTCTGGGTCGTTTCGACTTGGTAAATGGCCTGTAATTCTTTGCTGACGTCTTCTGAGGGTTGCAGGCGCCAGCGCTCGGCGGCCACCAAGTTGGGTTTGAGCGGCCACTCTTCGCCGTTCAAGGCGTTGGGGTTGTTCGAGGTCAGAACCAGAATCTCAATTTGGAACCAGGTTTTTTCGGGCTCAGCATCGTCTTGTGCGCTGACCCCCAAGGCGCTTATGGCAAAGCCTAACGCGGCCCAGAAGGGCAGCAAGGCACGTAAAATCGCAGCCCTTTTAGAGGGCTGGTGAGGCAGCGTTATGCCTAGGCTGCGGCTCGCGTTTGGGTCAGCTGTTTGCATAGCGTAATAATAAAGTCTGCGCGGTCTCTTGGCGATGTTAATTCGCACTGGAACTTCAATTTATTGGCGCCCGCGAGCTGATAGCGTTTAGGGTCTTTTTGCACCATCGTCACAAGATTTAGTGGGTCCACTTTGGTGTTGTCCATAAACTGCAAGCTGCCGCTGGTTTCCCCAACATCAACGCTGCTAATACCCGCTTGCTCGGCTTCGATCCGAACCTCGGCGCTGATAAAGAGTGTTTTGACCGGCTCGGGGAGTAATCCGAAGCGGTCGATCATTTCAACTTGCAAATCACGTAATTGTTGCTGTGTTTGAGCAGCTCCTACACGCCGGTAAAGAACAAGGCGTGTGTTGATATCGGGCAGATAGTCTTCGGGTATGAGCGCCGAACTCTGGAGATTGACTTCGGACCCTTGTTCAAGCGGGGTGTCAACGTTCGGGAGTTCGCCGCGTTTGAGTGCAGCGACGGCGCGCTCTAGCATTTTTAGATACAGAGAGAAGCCCACACTGTGTATTTGTCCGGACTGATCGTCGCCCAGCAATTCGCCGGCGCCACGAATTTCGAGATCTTGCGTTGCCAGTAAATAGCCTGCGCCCAAATCGCCAGCAGCCTCGATGGCTTCAAGGCGTTTTTCGGCGTCTTTGGTCAAGCCTGAGCGAGGCGGGCACAATAGGTAAGCATAGGCTTGGTGATGCGATCGCCCGACGCGGCCACGCAGCTGGTGTAACTGCGCCAAGCCCAATCGATCGGCGCGATCCATAATGATCGTGTTGGCGTTGGGGACGTCGATGCCGGTCTCGATAATGGTCGTGCACACCAGAATATGAAAGCGCTGGTGATAAAAGTCCGACATGACGCGCTCAAGTTCCGTTTCGTGCTGCTGGCCATGTGCAACAGCAACCTTCAGGTCGGGTACCATGGCTTGCAGTTTACGGGCCGTTTCTTCGATCGTTTTGACTTCGTTATGCAGGTAATATACCTGCCCGCCACGCAAGGTTTCACGCAGGATGGCCTCTTTGATCATGCTCGTGTTGTGCTCGCGCACGAAGGTTTTAATCGATAAGCGTTTGGCGGGGGGCGTGGCGATTACCGATAAGTCACGCATGCCACCTAGAGCCATGTTTAGCGTTCTTGGGATAGGAGTGGCGGTCAGAGTCAGAATGTCGACCTCTGTTCGAAGTGCTTTTAATGTCTCTTTTTGCTTCACGCCGAATCGGTGCTCTTCGTCAATAATCAGCAGTCCGAGGTCTGCGAACTTCACGTCGGGCGACAGCAATTTATGAGTGCCTACCAAAATGTCGATTTTGCCGGACGCTAGGTCCGCCATAATGGCTTTGTTTTGACTGGCGCTATTGAAGCGTGAAACCACCGCGACTTTGACATCCCAACCGGCAAAACGGTCGCAAAACGAATGGTAGTGCTGTTGAGCAAGCAGGGTCGTCGGCACCAGCACGGCAACTTGCTTGTTGTTGTGGCTCGCGATAAACGCGGCTCGCATTGCTACCTCGGTTTTGCCGAAGCCCACGTCGCCGCAGACCAGCCGGTCCATGACTTTTTGGGCGCACATGTCATTTCGAACCGCCTCAATGGCGAGGGCTTGGTCTGGTGTTTCTTCAAAGGGGAAGCCAGAGCAGAAGCGTTCGTAGTCTAAGGGGTCAAGTTCGTGCGCGAACCCTTTGCGGGCCTCGCGTCTCGCGTATACTTCAAGCAATTGAGCTGCGACGTCAGAGGCGCGCTCACTGGCTTTTTTACGGGCTTTTTCCCACTGATCGGAACCTAGCCTATGAAGGGGTGCTGAGTCACCGTCGGCACCTGCGTAGCGCGAGATTAGGTGTAGCGAGGCAACCGGAACATAGAGTTTAGCGCCCTCGGCATAAATCAAGGTAATGAATTCGTTGGTCTCGCCGGCTACCGATAGCGTTTGCAGACCTTCGTAGCGCCCGACGCCATGTTCCAAGTGCACTACGGGTGTGCCTTCATGGAGTTCGTTAATATGCCGAAAGGCCTCGTCGGTGCTGTGCTGCGTATCGCTGCGACGTCGGCGTTGCGCCACCTTTTGCCCATACAGCTGGGCTTCGGCGACTAAGCAGGGCGCATTGGGGCCAAAATACATGCCTCGATCGATAGGGGCTGTGGCAATACCCAGTGTGACCGGGTTTGCCTCAAAACTCTGCCAGTCTTCAAAGTAGTCTGCTTGGAGTCCAATTCGCTGCAGTGCATCGATGAGCGCTTCTCGTCTGCCTGCCGTTTCTGCGACCAGTAAGGTGCCGGCGCAATGTGTCTCAATCCAGCGCTTTAAAGGTTCTACGGGTGAGGTGCTGGCCTCGGAGATGAAGCTAGGCAAAGGTTTGGAGTCGGTATTGAAGTGCACCGGTGCGTCGGGGTTGCGTCTAAGTTCGAGGGTCGCGAAGCGCTTAATCTGACCGTAGAATTCATCCGCCGGTAGAATAATCCTTTGCGGCGGCAGTAACGGTCGACGCGGGTCGATGCCGTACTCTTCGTGGCGCTCCACAACATCTTGCCAGAATCGTTGACTCGACTGGTGATGGTCCCCGACGGTAACCAGTGCTGTGCCCTCGGGCAAGAAGTCAAATAAGCTGGCAGTTTGTTTGAAAAACAGTGGTAAAAAATACTCGGTGCCACCCGGCACCCGCCCAGCGAGTACCTCTTTATAAATAGGACACGCGTCGTGGTCGACGTCGAAGGCTTCGTACCAGTTCATCATAAACTGGTTTAGCGCACCTTTGGTCAGAGGGAACTCGCGCGCGGGCAGTAAGTCGATACGCTCTATGGCTTCGATGGTGCGCTGTGTTTCTGGGTCAAAGGTTCGGATGGTGTCGACGTCGGCATCAAAGGTGTCGATGCGATAAGGCACGGAACTGCCCATTGGGAATACGTCTAAAATGGAACCTCGCAAGGCGAACTCGCCGTGTTCATAGACTGTGTCGACTGCTACGTAGCCCGCGTTGAGCAGCTGTTGCCTGAAGGCAACGGCATCAAACTCATCCCCAAGGCCAAGCTGTAACGCATTGCTGGCAATGTAGTCGATGGGCGGAAGTCGGTGCATAGCAGTGGATACCGGCACGATCAGAATACCGCGGGCCATTTTGGGTAGGCGATACAAGGTGCGCAGGCGCTCCGATACGATATCTTGGTGCGGCGAGAAGTGGTCGTAGGGCAGTATTTCCCAGTCGGGAAAACTCAGCAACTCGGTTTCCTGGGTTAAAAAGAAGGGGAGTTCGCGTTCCAGTGCAATCGCATTACTGGTGTCGGATACAAAAACCACAATGCGTTCATGGTGGGAGGCAAGCTCTGCCACGCAGCGCGCTTCGGCGCTGCCATAAAATGGCCCAACAGCCGTGCGAGTACTGGCTTTGTCGGGCCAGGGCGAAGACGAAATTAAGTGTTTAAACATAGCGTGCCGAGTGTTGTAAGCGGTTTATCTGGGGGTCAGATTCGAGGTGGGTAGTGTAACGATCAATTGGTCTAATGCCCAGTCTTGGGTCTCAGCCCTTGCGCCTTTGCGGCGCTTACGCGGATAATACACAAATAACAAAACAATATTGAACATCTTATCCAAGACAGACTGACAGCTAATACAGGACTACACATGGCAGAGAGTAGAAAACGCAAACGCCCCGACGATTACTTTGGTGATTGGAAACAGCGCGAGGCGCTCGCCGAGGGTATGATTCCACTCGTTGGTGCATTGGCGCGCGAGAAAAATGTAAAGACTTATGTGTACGGTAAGTCGCTCGTGAATCAATCCGTGTTAGACATTATGCGCACCCATCGTTATGTGCGCCAGGTAGAAGAAAATGAGCTATCTGAGTTTGAAACGTATCCCGTCATCAAAGAATTGGCTGGGCTGAATCTGGGTCCGGCGCACATCGATGTGGGTCGCATTGCCGTTAATTATTTTGACCGTGGTCAGGGGCAGGGATTGTCCGTTGAGGAGTATGTCCAGCAAACCGTTCAGGATTTGGTAGGTGCAACCGACAAGCCTGTGGATCAACCCGTGGATGTGGTGCTGTATGGCTTCGGTCGCATCGGTCGTCTGGTTGCTAGAATTTTGATCGACAAAACCGATGGCGGTGCAGGGTTGCGTCTTCGTGCGATCGTAACGCGCAAGGGTAAAGCCCCCAATGACCTAGAAAAGCGCGCGAGTCTATTGCGTCGCGACTCCGTGCACGGCGCGTTTAACGGCACCATCCGCGTGGATGAGGAGCGTCAGAGCTTTGTGGCAAATGGCAACGAAGTGCGCGTGATCTATGCCGATGACCCCAGCACCATCGACTACACCGCCTATGGGATCAATAACGCGATCGTGGTGGATAACACCGGTGTATGGAGAGATGAGGCAGGCTTATCGCAACACCTGCAGAGTAAAGGTGTTGCTAAGGTCATATTGACCGCGCCGGGTAAGGGTTCGTTGAAAAACATCGTTGCTGGTATCAACAACGATATTATTGAAGATTCCGACAGCATTATCTCTGCGGCGTCTTGCACCACAAATGCGATTGCGCCGCCGCTGAAGTGTATTGACGACCGGTTTGGCATTAAAGCTGGCCACGTCGAAACCGTGCATGCGTATACCAACGATCAGAACCTGATCGACAACTACCACAAAGCTGAGCGTCGCGGTCGCAGCGCGCCACTGAACATGGTAATCACAGAAACGGGTGCCGCAAAAGCTGTGGGCAAAGTATTACCACAACTGGATGGATTGCTTACCGGTAATGCGATTCGAGTGCCGACGCCTAATGTCTCGATGGCCATTCTGAACTTGACGTTAAAGCAAGCGACGACCAAAGAAGAGCTCAATGAGTTTATGCGCAACATGGCGCTGCACAGCCCTTTGCGTAAGCAAATTGACTACTCGAACTCGACCGAAGTGGTGTCGTCCGATTTTGTAGGTTCACGCCACGCCTGTATTTACGATGCACAAGCTACCATTGTGAATGGCAATCAAGCGGTTCTGTATTTGTGGTATGACAACGAGTTTGGCTACAGCTGTCAGGTGCACCGTATTTTGGAGCAGATGGCAGGAATTAAGTACAAAACCTACCCCAAGGAAAATTGATCGGATAAATTGTCCGTATTAAGGATGTGGCGCTGGCGAAAACGATGCTACATCCGCTATAATGCGCCGCGACATTTATTGGTTGTTCGCGGCGCTTTTGGTTTTAAACCGCCTAAGTCTCGTGGGCACGACAATGATTAGTAAAACTCCCACGGAACTCTACGATGATTAAAATCAAACGGGGTCTGAACATCCCGATCCAGGGTACACCTTCTAGCACCATCGATGCCTTCGTGACTCCGCGAAACGTAGGCGTGGTTGGATTTGACTATCACGGCATGAAACCGACCATGGAAGTGCGCGAAGGCGATACAGTCCAAAAAGGGCAGGTGTTGTTCAGCGACAAGAAGACGCCAGGTGTTCATTACACTGCTCCTGCTTCGGGCACAATCAGCGCGATTAACCGTGGTGCAAAGCGTGTGCTTCAGTCGGTAGTGATCGAAGTGTCCGATGCGCCTGGAGTCGACTTTGGCGCGGTCACGGCGGATCAGGCGCGTGCTATGGGTCGCCAAGAAGTCGTGGATAAGCTCGTCACCTCGGGTTTGTGGACTGCCTTGCGAACGCGTCCATTCAGCAAAGTCCCTGCCATTGATGCCGAGCCGGTTGCTCTGTTTGTGACGGCTATGGATACTCAGCCCTTGGCGGCTGATCCCGCTATTGTGATCGCTGAACAAGCCGAGGCCTTTGCGCTGGGCGTCGATGTGCTGGCTAAACTGACCAGCGGTAAGACTTATGTGTGTGCAGCTGATGGCGCTAATATCCCTGCGGCCACCGCAGCGAATGCGGAGCTGGCCACTTTTTCAGGTCCTCACCCTGCGGGATTAGTGGGAACCCACATTCATTTTTTGACGGGCGCGAGTGCCTCGCGTCAGGTTTGGCACATCGGCTACCAAGACGTTATTGCCGTCGGTCGTCTGTTGTTGGATGGTCAGCTGTACAGTGAGCGTGTCATCGCTCTGTCAGGTCCGGCTGCCAGTAATCCACGGTTGGTACGTACCCTTTTGGGCGCTGACTTAACAGCGCTGTGTGCGGGCGAGCAAAGTGCCGAAAATACGCGCGTCGTATCAGGATCGGTATTAGGCGGTCGTAGCGTCAGTGGTGCGACGAGTTATATAGGGCGTTATCACAATCAGGTTACCTTAATCGCAGAGGGTCGTGACCGAGCCTTTATGGGCTGGTTGTCGCCGGGTGCGAAGCGTCACTCAAATATGGGTATTTATATCACCAGTTTTTTTGGGACGAAGCCCTTGGCTATGACGACAAACACCAACGGTTCTGAGCGTGCCATGGTGCCAGTGGGTAGCTACGAACGCATCATGCCCCTGGATATTTTGCCAACCCAGCTGTTGCGCTCGTTGTTGGTGGGCGATACCGAAACGGCTCAGCAACTCGGTTGCCTAGAGCTAGATGAAGAAGATTTGGCGCTGTGTACCTATGTGTGCCCAGGTAAATACGAGTACGGCCCGGTGTTGCGGGACAACCTAACGCGTATAGAGCAGGAGGGTTAATCGGTGAGTTTGCGTTCGTTTTTAGATTCTATAGAGCCTAACTTTAAAGAGGGCGGCAAGTATCAAAACTGGTACGCGCTGTATGAAGCGGTAGATACGATTTTTTACTCGCCTAACCACGTAACCAAGTCGACCGCGCACGTTCGCGATGGTGTTGACTTGAAGCGCATCATGATCACAGTGTGGTTCGCGGTGTTCCCCGCCATGTTTTACGGTATGTATAACTTGGGCTTCAATGCCAACGAAGTCATTGCAGCAGGGCAAGGTGCAGCCCTTGATGGGTGGCGTGGCGCGATCCTATACGCAGTTGCTGGCAGCGACCCGAGCAGTATTTGGGATTGTTTTGTTTATGGTGCTCTGCATTTCTTGCCCATTTATTTCGTGACCTTTGCGGTTGGTGGTTTTTGGGAAGTGTTGTTTGCGATGAAGCGCGGCCACGAAGTCAACGAAGGGTTCTTCGTGACCTCCATTCTATTTGCGCTGATTTGCCCACCTGATCTGCCTTTGTGGCAAGCAGCCCTGGGTATTAGTTTTGGTGTTGTTATTGGTAAAGAAGTCTTTGGTGGCACTGGCAAAAACTTTTTGAACCCAGCGCTGACAGGCCGTGCGTTTTTGTACTTTGCCTATCCCGCACAGCTTTCCGGGGATGCTGTTTGGGTCGCTGTTGATGGGTACACTAGCGCGACGCCACTGGCCTTAAACGCCATGGGTGGTGTTGACGCGATCACTCAACAGTGGACTTGGATGGATGCCTTTATGGGCGCTATTCCTGGCTCGATTGGTGAAACCTCCACTCTGATGGTGTTGATCGGCGGCGCAGTGCTGTTGATCACCCGAATCGCGGCATGGCGAGTTGTGGCTGGCGTGTTCTTAGGCATGTTTTTACTGAGCGGCCTGTTCAACATGATCGGCTCTGATACCAATCCGGCCTTCGCGACCCCTTGGTACTGGCATCTGGTGATGGGTGGTTTTGCCTTTGGCATGATGTTTATGGCAACTGACCCTGTATCGTCTGCGATGACAAACGGTGGGAAGTGGGCCTTTGGTATCTTGGTGGGTGTCATGACGGTATTGATTCGCGTGGTCAACCCAGCGTTCCCAGAGGGCATCATGTTGGCGATTCTGTTCGCTAACCTGTTTGCTCCTTTAATGGATCATTTTGTGGTGCAAGCGAATATCAAACGGAGGTTAGCGCGTGTCTAGTAAAGATGGCATCGGAAAAGTCATAGGCGTCGCGCTGGCGCTTTGTGTCGTGTGCTCGGTGGTGGTTTCTACTGCGGCGGTGCAACTCAAGCCTGCGCAAGAGATCAACAAAACTCGCGACTTAAAGCGCAATATCTTACAGGCAGCAGGTTTGTACGATGCGTCACAATCGGTAGAAAGCCAGTTTGACAGTATTTCGACCCGAGTGGTGGATTTGCGCACGGGCCGGTTTACTGACGAGGTTGATCCCGCGAGTTTCGATCAGCGCTCGGCTTCGAAAGATCCAAGCAATTCAGCGGAATTAGACGATGAGCAGGATGTTGCGAAGATTTCTCGGCGTGAGCACTACTCATTAGTGTACCTGGTAGAAAATAGCGGGGCGATCGAGAAGATCATTCTGCCAGTACGTGGTTATGGCTTGTGGTCAACACTGTACGGTTTTGTGGCGCTCGAATCCGATGCGAACACGGTCGTCGGTTTGGGGTTTTATGAACACGGTGAGACTCCCGGGTTGGGTGGTGAGGTCGATAATCCTCGCTGGAAAGCGTTCTGGCCCGGCAAACAAGTGTATCGTGATGGCGACGTAGAAATTGCGCTTGCAAAAGGAGCAGTAGATCCTGCGAGCACAGATGCGCCATGGCGTGTTGACGGGCTGTCAGGCGCGACCTTGACATCGCGTGGCGTGACAAATTTGGTTCAGTTTTGGTTAGGCGAGGATGGATTTCAGCCATTCTTGGCCAATTTGAAGGCGGGGGAGGCCTGATATGAGTAAGTTTAAGGAAACGGTGATCAGCCCCATTTTTGATAACAACCCGATCGCGCTTCAAATTTTAGGTATCTGCTCTGCATTGGCGGTAACCAGCTCGATGCAGGTCACGGTGGTAATGTGTATCGCGTTGACTCTTGTTACCGCGTTTTCGAACCTGTTTATCTCTTTGATCCGTAACTCAATACCCTCAAGCATTCGTATTATCGTCCAGATGATCATCATTGCTTCTTTGGTGATTGTGGTGGATCAAGTGCTGAAAGCGGTGGCTTACGAGATCAGCAAGCAGCTCTCGGTATTCGTCGGTTTGATCATCACAAACTGTATCGTCATGGGGCGTGCGGAAGCCTATGCTATGAAGAACCCGCCCATTCCGAGCTTTTTCGACGGTATCGGCAACGGCTTGGGCTACAGCGTAGTACTTTTGGCCGTCGGTTTTGTGCGCGAGCTGTTCGGGGCAGGCAAATTGTTCGGCATCGAAATTTTACCGCTCGTCACGGAGGGTGGATGGTACAACCCAAATGGCTTATTACTGCTGCCACCTAGTGCCTTCTTTTTGATCGGTATTTTCATTTGGGTTTTACGAAGCGTCAAACCCGCTCAAGTGGAAGCGCCTGAATACTCTATTGCCAAGCACACGGTCGCTAAGGAGGGCGTGTAATGGAATATTATTTGAGCCTGTTTATTCGCTCGATTTTTATCGACAACATGGCGCTGGCCTTCTTTTTGGGCATGTGTACGTTTTTGGCGATCTCTAAAAAAATTCAAGCGGCCCTGGGTTTGGGCATCGCGGTTATCGTGGTTCTAACCATTACCGTGCCCGTGAATAACTTAATCTACAACTATTTGCTGGCCGATGGCGCCCTCGCTTGGGCGGGCTATCCCGATATCGATTTAAGTTTCTTGGGCTTGTTGAGCTACATCGGTGTAATCGCAGCGATTGTCCAAATCATGGAAATGTTTTTGGACAAGTTTGTTCCAGCTTTGTACAACGCTTTGGGTGTGTTCTTGCCGCTTATTACGGTGAATTGCGCTATCCTTGGAGCAAGCTTATTCATGGTGGAACGCGACTATGGCTTCGCCGAATCAGTGGTATTTGGCGCTGGCTCTGGTGTGGGTTGGGCCCTAGCGATTGTTGCTTTGGCCGGTATACGCGAGAAGCTCAAGTACAGTGACGTGCCCGAAGGTTTGCGTGGCCTTGGCATTACGTTCATCACCGTTGGACTCATGTCGTTGGGCTTTATGTCTTTCGGCGGAATCGACTTGTAAGGGGTTAGCAATCGATGGATACCATTTTATTCGGCGTAGGAATGTTCACGGCAATCGTACTTGCCCTCGTGCTGATCATTCTGTTTGCGCGCAGCCGCATGGTAAATAGCGGTGCAGTTAACATTGTCGTCAACGGCGAAAAGACCATTTCTGTGCCTGCCGGCGGCAAGCTGCTTCAAACTCTTGCTGACTCGAACTTGTTTTTGGCATCGGCTTGTGGCGGTGGCGGTACTTGCGCCCAGTGTAAGTGCATCGTGAAGTCCGGCGGTGGCGCTATGTTGCCGACCGAGGAAGGCCACTTTAATCGCCGTGAAGCGGCCGAAGGCTGGCGCTTGAGTTGCCAGACTGCTGTGAAGCAGGACATGGAAATTGAGGTGCCAGAAGAAGTGTTCGGCGTTAAACAGTGGGAGGCGACGGTCGAATCGAACGACAACGTTGCGACCTTCATCAAAGAGCTTGTACTCAAGTTGCCCGAAGGCGAGAACGTTGACTTCCGTGCAGGTGGTTACGTTCAGCTTGAGCGACCTGCAGGTCACGTAAAATATTCTGACTTTGATATCGGCGAAGAATATCGCGGTGATTGGGAACGCTTTGGCTTCTTCAACCTCGACTCGAAAACCGATGAGCCCATTATTCGTGCTTACTCGATGGCCAACTACCCTGAAGAGAAGGGTGTCGTTAAGTTCAATATCCGTATCGCGACTCCACCGCCTGGCAGTCAGGGTATACCGGCAGGTGAGATGTCATCTTGGGTCTTTGGTCTTAAACCTGGCGACAAAGTCAAAGTCTCAGGTCCATTTGGCGAGTTTTTTGCCAGAGATACCGATGCGGAGATGGTCTTTATCGGTGGCGGTGCTGGTATGGCACCGATGCGCTCGCACATTTTCGACCAGTTGAAGCGTTTGGGTTCTAAACGCAAAATTTCATTCTGGTACGGCGCGCGTTCGCTTCGTGAAATGTTCTATGTTGAAGATTACGATACGCTGGCGGCTGAGAACGAGAATTTTGACTGGCACGTCGCACTATCTGATCCGCAGCCCGAAGATAACTGGACGGGCTTAACTGGATTCATTCACAACGTGCTGTACGAGCAGTACCTGAAGGATCACCCAGCGCCAGAGGATTGCGAGTACTACATGTGCGGGCCACCAATGATGAATGCGGCTGTCATCAAAATGTTGACGGATCTCGGTGTGGAACCTGAGAACATTATGCTCGATGATTTCGGTGGCTAATATTCGGCGATTGACCCTAGCGCTCAGCCTGTTGGTCTGGGCGCTTTTTATTTCAGGCTGTGATCTTGAGCCTACGTTCGAGAAGATGGGCGGACGTACGATGGGCACGAGCTGGTCTTTGACTTATCTTCCACCCAATAGCGATCATAACGCGTCGGCGCTGCGTGCAGCGTTGGAAGCCGAATTGCTCGATATCAATCAATCGATGTCGACGTATATCGCAGATTCGGAAATTAATCTCGTATCCAGTGCACCGGTAAATGAGCCGATCAAAGTATCGAGCGGCTTCGCCTATGTGCTTGACCAAGCTTTGACCTTGTCGCGCTTGTCAGGCGGCGCGTATGACGTGACGGTCGAGCCTCTGATTTTGCTATGGGGATTCGGGCCCGAGTTTAAAAAAGACGACCTCCCAAGCGAGGCTGAGGTAGAGACTGCTCGTGCTCAGGTGGGGTATGAAGCCCTAGAGTTTGACTTGGCAAGCCGCACGCTGGTGAAGACAAGCCCCCGTGCACTCGATTTTTCCAGTATTGCTAAGGGATTCGGCGTGGACCGCCTTGCGGACTTGCTGCTAAGCCGTGGGATCAACAATTTTATGGTCGAAATTGGCGGCGAACTCAAAGTCCAAGGTTTAAACCCGCAGGGACAACCGTGGCGCATTGCTGTGCGTTCACCCCAATCGGACGCCCCAGAGGTTGCAACCACGATTGCTCTTACCGATATGGGCGTGGCAACGTCAGGAGATTACTTCAATTTCTTCCGGGTAGGGGGGCAGAACTACTCGCATCTGATCGATCCAACAACCGGGTGGCCGATACGGCATGAGGTAGTATCGGTTACGGTAGTTGATCCGAGTGTCACACGAGCAGATGGTTTGGCAACGAGTCTATTGGTATTGGGCAAAGATGAGGCTTTAGCGCTTGCTGAAGAAAATCAGTGGGCCGTGTTACTATTGGCCAGAACCGAGGCTGGAATAGAGTCTTTTCCTAGCTCTGCGTTTGCTCGTATGTACCAATCACAGTAAAAAGGAGACACCATGGAAACTTTCGTTTTAGCGTTCATTCTAATGGGTGTTGTTGTTGCCATTATGGCCGTTGGTGTTATGTTTGGGCGTCAGCCCATTAAAGGTAGCTGTGGTGGCATGGGTGCAGTCGGGATAGATGCTGCCTGTGAACTCTGTGGTGGTGACCCCAACAAATGCGAGACTGAATCGGAGAAAGCCGCCAAGTCTGCTCGCCCTGGTTTGTTTTACTCCGCAGATAAAAATTCGTAGTTCGTTTCTTATGGCCCTGCTTTGGCA